>JBCNOR010000012.1:0-21839 GCA_039593785.1 Niabella sp.
GGGTCACCCCACTGGACGGCTGCTACTCAGCAGGAACGGCTATCCTATCGATCATAAGAAGATAATAGATGCATGTACCGCTAATAAAGTGGCTATTGAAATTAACGCTAACCCCCACAGGCTGGATCTCGATTGGCAGTGGATCGGCTACGCTATGGAAAAAGGAGTGCCCCTCTCTGTCAACCCGGATGCACACGCCATCGCAGGGCTTTATGATATTCGATACGGGGTTCTGGCAGCTCAAAAAGGTGGCCTTACAAAAGCTTTTAATCTAAGCAGCTTTTCATTAACTGAGTTTGAGGAATACCTGGAGACTACTAAAGCAGCTAAAAATTTAAACCGACCTTAGCAGGTTATTCGTCCTGTATAAAAAAAAAGGTCACTACCAGTAGCGACCTCTTTCAATATCATAGTATACCGTTATTACCATTTATCTACTTCTTCATGTGCCGTAGATGTATTCCCGGTTTCAGTTGTTTTAGGCGCTGCATTTTCAATTACTTTTTCGTCATTGACAGGCTCTTCAACCGGTGCAGGAACTTCAACAGGCGCACTGGCTGTAGCCGGAGCTACATAAGAACTATTCTGTCCGCCTTCATCATCATAGTCGTCATGATTGAAAGCATCGAAATCAAAATCAGGCATCAAATCAGTTTTCACGTAATCTACCGCTTCATTCAAAGCTTTCAAAAACTTATTGAAATCTTCTTTATAAAGGAAAACCTTGTGCCTGTCATAGCCATTATCATCAAACCTTTTACGACTTTCGGTAATTGTTAAATAATAATCGTTGCCTTTGGTTGACCGCACATCAAAGAAATAAGTTCTTCTTTTTCCGGCACGAAGCCTTTTGCTATAAATAGCTTCCAGTTTTTTTTCGTTGTTTCCGTTCTCCACTTTCGTAATATTTACTTTATAGAAGTTTACTAGCTAACAAATATAACTATGTTTTTGAAAAAACAATAAAATACTTGTTAAATAGAATAAATTAATCTATATAGGCGATTTTGTCCTGAAAGACAATATATTAAAAATAAACACCATAACACTAGCGACCGAAAAATATAGGTTTTCAAATCTTGTTTTAGCAATTCAGTAAGGCCATTCAATGTATCTTTGCGTGATTCTTTAAGAATAGATTTATTATACCATAATGTTTTATACTTTAGCTATTAACTGGTCTGGCGTTGGTGTACAGGTTGCTCAACTTATTCTGGCCCTTTCGATCCTTGTTTTGTTACATGAATTTGGTCATTACATTACTGCCAGGTGGTTTGGCTGCCGCGTAGAAAAGTTTTACTTATTTTTCGATCCCTGGTTTTCCTTGTTTAAAAAGAAAGTAGGCGACACCGAGTATGGCGTTGGATGGTTGCCACTGGGTGGTTATGTTAAGATTAGCGGAATGATTGATGAAAGCATGGACAAGGAACAAATGAAACAACCGCCAAAGTCTTATGAGTTCAGAAGTAAACCTGCCTGGCAACGCCTGATCATTATGCTGGCAGGAATTATCATGAATGTGCTGGTGGCTTTTATCATTTACGCAATGATCCTTTTTGTTTGGGGTGAGCAAAAAACCCCCATGAGCTCTCTGCGGGATGGCGTAGCTGTTACCGATAGCCTGATGAGTGAAATAGGGTTGCGCTCGGGCGATAAGATACTGGCCGTTAACGGCGAGCCTGTTCCCTATTTTGAAGACCTGGCCGCAAAAATCCTGATTGGCAGTGAAACGATAGACGTAGAACGCAATGGCCAGAAAATGACCATCAATGTACCGGTGAACCTGATTGGCAAACTGGTGGAAAGCAGGCGCAAGAAGGCCTTTATGTTTTCTGAACGTGTACCGGCGTATGTGGGTGAATATGATAAGAAGTTCAAAATGGACACGCTTGGTGGATATAAAGCAGGATTACAAAAAATGGATCTGATCACTGCGATTGACGCTACGCCGGTGAAGTTTTTTGATGAAATTGCTCCCTTGATCAAAAACAAAAAACGCCAGCCAGTGACACTTTCTATATCACGTAACGGCCAGCCGGTTACGTTAACAGCAAAAGTAGATGCGGATGGTAAGATAGGTATACCCATTTTAACCGATAAAGAGTACGAAGCACTGGGTGCTTATAAAATAGAAAAACGGGAGTACGGCTTCCTGGCAGCGTTCCCTGCAGGCGTTAACAAATCAATAGAAAAACTGAAAGCCTATATAGACCAGTTTGCGTTGATCCTGAATCCAAAAACCGAAGCTTATAAAGGTGTGGGTGGTTTTAAAGCGATGGGCTCGGTATTCCCTACTTTCTGGAGCTGGGAAGCATTCTGGAATATTACGGCGTTTCTTTCGATCGTATTGGCGTTTATGAACCTGCTCCCTATTCCGGCCCTTGATGGTGGTCATGTGATGTTTACTTTATACGAAATGGTGAGCGGCCGTAAACCCAATGAGAAGTTCCTCGAATACGCACAAATGGTTGGCATGATACTTTTATTAGGCCTGATGTTATATGCCAATGGTAACGACTGGTTTGGCTGGGGAAGGTAAAAGCAGCTGACGGTTGAGAGTGGACAGATGACGGTGAACATCAATTGCGAAATCTTATAAAAACAAAAACGACGTGTATTTTTTGATACACGTCGTTTTATTTTGTGGAGGCGACCGGGATCGAACCGGTGTCCAAACATATTCTCTAAAAGCTTTCTACATGCTTATTTCTTTATTATTTGTCGGCCCTGAACCGGGAAAGAACAAACCCATTCAAAGCTTAGCTGGATAGTCTTTTGCTACGCTCACAGCCTTGCGCAGCAGCATTCTGTTTTTGTTTTTGAGTCGGCGGCGGAGCTTGGTAACAGACCAACCTGCTCAATCCCAAAGGGATCCCTTTCGGGACGCGGCCCTAATGACTATCTAATCACTGATTAGGCAGCCATGGCATACTGTGTATTGCCATTTAAAGTTTGAGTATTCAGATTAACGGGCTAATTACACAACGCCCGACATGCTTACACTTTCAAAGACCTACGCTGTCAAAACCAAACGCCCCCATTCAACTAAGATTCAAGACTTCTATTTCATCACGCTTAAACCAGCATACAAAGATACAATTTTTTGCGCGATTTGTTGGGTGTAACCTTTTAATGTTTGGTTTCTTTATAAACAAACTCTTCTATTAGGTCAAATAAGGTGCTGCCTCCTCTTTCTACTTTTTCCGTTTCAAATTTGTCGGTAAGTTCAATGGCTAATTTATACAGATCTTCAGTTGCACTCCTGTCGAGCATTTGGGAAAAATTTTTACTTTCTTTCTCTTCCTGCAGATCTCGTAAATAACACAGTGCTTCAACCACTTCAAAATGGGTCTTTTGCCAGGACTCGAAGCCGCGTGGGAAATGATGTTCAGACATTGCAATTCGTTTTATTAATAAATCTATTTAACCTAACTAAAATAGCACTTTTAAATGACTATTTTGCTGATTCTGGTAAGTAGCTGGTATAACATTTTAAAATTCCGTACAACAAATGTCATCCCGTTTCCCTCAGTTGTTCAGCCGGGCTGAATGATATTAAAAATTATTGGATACTTACACCGAAACTTACCTTCGGATACTGTTGATGAAATTTTCCCAAACATTAAAATCAGTTTTTAACGAAACGAAGAGTACGGTAAAAACAACACCAAATATAGCTCCCCATAAATGGGCTCCATGATTCACATGGCCTCCTCCTTTTTTATCAAGATAAGCAGAAATACCTACATAGGCCAAACCAAAGACCCAGCCAGGTATTGGAATCGGCAAAAATATAAAATAGATGGGCGAAGTGGGCAACAATACTATGCTTGAAAAAATAACCGCAGATACGGCACCGGAAGCGCCCAGGCTTCTAAAATGATAATTATCCTTATGCTTAAAATAATCAGGAACACTCGATATGATCAGCCCTCCCACATATAACATCGTAAAATAAACAGGGGCATCTTCGCCAAATATATCAGGGGAAGCAAAAAGCGCCTTTTCAAGGCCAATCCCAAAGGTGTAAAATGCCAGCATATTAAAAGCCAGGTGCATAAAATCTGCATGAATCAATCCGCAGGTGATCAGCCTGTAATATTGGTTCCGGCGGGAAATAGCCGGCCCGTAAAAAACAAGGCTGTCGATTACTTTAGGGCTACTAAACCCTAACAGTGAAACAATAACGGTGATGGCCGCAATAATCAATGTAATAGAAAATGTAAATGTCATCCTATAAAAATAAAGTTTAATAATTTAAGAAACACCCGAAATAAGCAGCGCCTTACTATTGGTGAGCAGTACGTCCCTGTTGCCGGGCATACAGCCTGCTGTAAAAGCCGTCAGGTATCTGCATCAGCTGCTCGTGGGTGCCCTGCTCCACAATGCGCCCTTCATCCAACACAATAATGCGGTCAAAATTTAAAAGTGAAAAAACACGATGGGTGATGATAATGGCTGTTTTATCGGCCAGGTATTCGTTTAACCGGCCCATGATTTCTTTCTCGGTTTTGGCATCTACGGCACTGAGACAATCATCAAAAATAATTAATCCCGGATCTTTGATCAATGCCCTTGCTATAGATATTCTTTGTTTTTGCCCGCCGCTTAAAGTAACACCGCGTTCGCCGATCATAGTATCATATCCATTCGCAAAACCTTCTATTTCCTTATCCACACCTGCAATGCGCGCGGCTTCCACCACGGCTTCTTTTTTAGCATTGGGAATACCAAAGCGTATATTGTTTTCAACCGTATCACTAAATAAGAAAACGTCCTGCGGTACATAACTGATCTGCTGACGAAGCGAAGACAATTGCAGATCGGCAAGCGGAGTTTTATCCATCTGAATATCCCCTTCCTGCACATTATACATTCTCAGTAACAGCTGGGCAATAGTTGACTTGCCACTGCCTGTTCTGCCGGTTATAGCAATCTTCTCTCCCTTCTTTATATGAAGACTGAAGTTTTTAAGCGCTACAATGCCGGTATCAGGATAAGTGAATGTTACATTATTAAAATCAACAGCGCCCCCAATGATAAAATCCTTTGCAGATACGCTGTCTTTTACTTCCGGTTCAATGTCGAGAAACTCATTCAATCTTTTTTGGGATGCCGCAGCACGTTGCACCATACTTGCGGTTAAACCGATAGCGCTTACCGGGAAAGTAAGCATATTTACATAAACGATAAATTCTACGATGGTTCCCAGGCTGATATTATGCTCATGATTGATATAATAGAGACCGCCGATCATAATGGTGCACAAAGTGCTTACACCGATCAGCAAGTTTATGGCGGGGAAATAAATAGCTTCCGTTTTGGCCAGGCTTACTGCATTCTTTCTGTAACGCTCTGTATTTACCTGGAAAAAATCAAGCATGGAACGTTCCTGCACAAATGATTTGATCACCCTGATACCTGAATACGACTCCTGCGCATTGGTAGTAAGATCAGACAAAGCTTCCTGTATGCGCTCGCTTTTTTTGTGGATGGTGCTATTCACAAAATAAATAATAACAGCCAGTACAGGTAACGGTATTAAAACGTAAAACGTGAGCTCCTTGCTACTCCTGAGCATAAAAAAGACGCTCAGGGCAATTACTGAAAGAAGGTTTACAATATACATGATCGCCGGCCCCGTGAAAATCCGCACTCGGCTCACATCTTCTGCAATCCGGTTCATCAGGTCACCAATAGCATGACGTTTAAAGAACAAGCTATCAAGACTTTGGTATTTGGCATACACTTCGTTCTTTTGATCGTACTCTATATGACGGCTCATTACAATAATGGTTTGCCGCATCAAAAACATGAAAAAGCTTCTTAATAAGGCAAGCAGTAATATAATAAGGCTGGCAATAATAACCACCCTCCCCACATCGCTTTGCACGCCAATCCAATCAATCACCTTCTTTACCAGGAAATCATATCCCTCATCTGTATTTACATTTCGGCCTACATTGGTAAGCGATAAGGCATTATCAACATAATTAATAATAAACCTCATGAGCTGTGGCGACAAAACGTTAAAGTAGTTAGATAACACTACAAACAAAATCCCCGCCCCTAATCTTACCCTGTATTTCCAAAAATATTTTCCCAGAGCTCTTAAATGCCTCATAAATGCAAGGTAGGGTTTTAGCAGTTAAACTCCTCATTTATCAATCTTTACCAACCATATTAACTTATAGAAACTTTTTTTCATTTAATTATTATCACTAAAACTTATTCATTATCTTGTCCTATATATTTTGTTGCAATGGTACCTGATTTAAGAGCGCAGTATAACAATAATTTTACGCAGGAAAAGTATGAGGCTTTCCTGAAAGAACTGAATAGCCAGCATGGTCCCATACAATTCCGGTCTGCCGAAACACCTGTTTTTGTTCCAAAAGATTTTACAAACCAGATGCTCAGTGCCTGCGAAAGTATTGTGGACGTGATCCTGAAGCCTGATTTTAAAGAGCTTACCCAACATGCGATTCCCGAAAATTTACGGGTATTGAACGAAGATGATTATCCATCCTGCATCACTTTCGATTTCGGGGTTTGTACCAATGAGCAGAACGAGCTGGAACCTCAACTCATCGAAATGCAGGCGTTTCCAACGCTGTTTGCTTTCGAGGTTTTGCTGGATGATATTTACTATAAACATTTCGGTGCGCCGGCTAATTATTCCAGTTACCTGAGTGGCCTCAACCGGGAGTCTTATCTTAAGCTACTAAAAGACCTGTTGCTTAACGGGCACGAACCTGAGCATGTTATCCTGCTTGAAATATTCCCGGACCAGCAAAAAACCAATATAGATTTTTATTGTACAAGGGAGTATACCGGTATTCAGCCCGTTTGTGTTACTGAGCTGATAAAAAAAGGAAAACAACTTTTTTACCTGAACAATGGTAAAGAAACGCTTATTAAAAGAATCTATAACCGGGTAATTTTTGATGAGCTGCTGCAACAGGAGGACTGGGTACAGGAGAAAGCCAAGGTATTATTTGAAGATATTGATGTTGAGTGGATGCCGCACCCCAATTGGTTTTATCGTATCAGCAAGTATACATTGCCACTGATCCGGCATAAAAATATTCCACCTACCCAATACCTGAACCAGGTGCAGCAGGTGCCTGAAGACCTGGAAAACTATGTGTTAAAGCCACTTTTTTCTTTTGCAGGCCAGGGCGTGGTTATTGATGTAACACCGGGTGATATCCAAAAAATTAAAGATCCTCAAAACTGGATCCTCCAGAAAAAAGTTGTTTATGCCCCGGTAATACAAACGCCGGATGAACCGGCTAAAGCCGAGATCCGCCTGTTTTACTTCTGGCCCAGGCATGCTGACCGTCCCATACCAACTAATAACCTGGCCCGTTTAAGTAAGGGGAAAATGATCGGCGTACGTTATAATAAAGACAAAACCTGGACCGGGGGTACTTTCGGCCTGTTTGAACAATAATTAATATAAACCTCGTATAAACAATAATAATGGCAGCAATTACACTTTCGATAGATATAGGTGGTTCTAAAATAAAAGCCTGTACACTTAATAAAAGCGGTAAGATATTACAGGAGTACACAAAAGTGCCTACTCCACAGCCGGCTAACCCCAAAAATGTGCTGGCCTCTATAAAAGAGCTGGTGAAGGATTTTAAATACGATCGTGTATCTGCCGGATTCCCCGGATATGTAAGAGATGGCATTGTTCATACGGCGCCCAATCTGGGAACAGGCTATTGGGCCGGTATTAACCTTGCTGAAGAGCTAATGGTAGCATTGGGAAAACCCGCCCGGGTTGTTAATGATGCAGACCTGCTGGGCCTGGGCTGCGTGAGTGGCAAAGGCTTTGAAATGATGACTACGCTGGGAACCGGCTTTGGCACTGCCTTCTACCTGGATGGAAAAGTATTACCACATTTGGAAGTAGCTCATCACCCTATTCATAAAGGACAGGATTATGATGCATTTATCGGGGAAGCAGCTTACAACGAGATTGGTAAGAAAAAATGGAACAAAAGAATGCAATACGTGCTCTCTGTAACCAAAACGGTGTTCAATTACGATAGATTGTACATAGGAGGTGGATTATCCAGGAAACTGGATTTTAAACTGGACGATAATATCATATTGGTAAACAATATAGACGGTATTGACGGCGGTGTAAAACTGTGGGAGCAATAGCTGGTTTGTGACAGACTGGTACAGGTGCAAACCCTGCAAAAGGAAATTATTGCACACCCGGTAACAGGCTTTCATTTATGTAACAGTCAGATTAGCTAATTTTGCGCCCTCATTCTATGCAACAATCAAAAGACACACACACATTGGGAGAGCGCAACCGGGAGCGGCTAGAGCGTATTGCAGATGTAGCTACGCGGTGGATCGGTTCTACGGCATCGCTGGTGGTGCATACTTTGCTGTTTATTATAGCTTTTTTACTCCCCCTGCTACATATTGTAAGCTTTGATAAAATGCTATTGGTACTCACCACCATCGTTTCACTCGAAGCTATTTACCTTGCTATTTTTATCCAGATGTCGGTAAACAAAAACAGCAAGGACATTGAGGAAATACAGGAGAATGTTGAAGAAATACAGGAAGATATCGAAGAAATTCAGGAAGATGTAGAGGAAATGCAGGAGGATGTTGAAGAAATACAGGAAGACGTGGAGGAAATCCAGGAAGACGTAGAAGAGATACAGGAAGATGTAGAGGAACTACAGGAAGAAATGGATGATGAAGCTGAGGATGACAAATTATCGCTCGCTATACAACAGCCGGAAAGGCAAATTGCCCAGGATAAAATAACACAGATACAGGAACTGATTATACGTTTACAGCAGGAAGTGGAACTGCTTAAAGCAGATAAAAGTTAATCCTCCTTTATTCGGAATGGTTAAAAACCGAATAGACAGGGGTTGAAGATCTTGCAGGCTCCTTTACCGGTATCACATCTTTTGCATTTTCGGCCAAAACCTGCCGGTTATCAAGAACAAACAGCACGACCGGTAAAATTACCAGTACAAGAAGAAGTAGCATTTTGGATATCCTGTTCATAAAAGTTTAGCTTTAAACAATGCTTCAGACGCAAACTTCATTCCAAACGCTGCAATATTCTAAAAAAAAGTTATTTTTATGTTGCACCGTTCTTTATAGATAAGTTGCCTAACCTTGATTTTGATTTATTAAAAACATTTCTGCCTAAATCGATTCCACTACGTAGTTCTTTTTGCTTGTCGGCAGGTAAATGTATAAAGTCTTTACAATCATTACTGCAGCACCCATCAAACTCCCTGGCACAGTCTTCACATTGAATAAAAAGCAGGTGGCAGGCGTCATTCACACAGTTCACATGGGTATCGGCAGGCTTCCCGCACTGGTGGCATTTTGCTATAATTTCGTCGGTAACGCGTTCTCCTAAACGCTGATCAAACACAAAATTTTTACCATGAAACTTATTCTCCAGCCCCGACTCCTTTACTTTATTCACATAATTAATGATACCGCCTTCGAGATGAAATACGTTTTTAAACCCTTTATGCAACATATAAGCTGAAGCTTTTTCGCATCGTATCCCTCCTGTACAGTACATAATAATATTCTTATCCTTATGCTCCTGCATCATTTCTACTGCCATAGGCAGTTGTTCGCGGAAAGTATCACTAGGCACTTCTATCGCATTCTCAAAATGGCCTACTTCAAATTCGTAGTGATTCCGCATGTCGATGATAATCGTTTCCGGATCCTTACTTAGCCGGTTAAAGGTTTCAGCATCAGCATACTTTCCTTTATTAGCCATATCAAAATCCGGGTCATCAATTCCATCTGCTACAATTTTATTACGCACTTTAATATCCAGTACGTAAAACGACTTACCATCATCATCAACTGCAATATTTAAACGCAAGTTATTCAATGCAGCATCTATATCATATAGGAATTCTTTGAATGTGTCTAATTTTTCGGTAGGTACGCTTATCTGGGCATTGATGCCTTCCTCCGCAACGTATATACGGCCTAAAACGCCTATATCAGAAAAGCTCCTGTAAAGCTGGTTACGGAACTGCGTGGGATCGGCAATTTTAAAATAGCAGTAAAAAGAAATGGTAGTGCGTGGTGTATTATCCTGTAAAATACGCTCTTTCAGTTCCTTGCGGGAAACACGATTGTGTAAAGCCATTATTTTGAAATTTGATCCTGCCAGGTGCAGGAAATTATTTAATAATTGGGCAGTTGCAGGCTGCACCAAATTTCGCGGTGCAAAGGTACGCGTAATTTGCGATTTTTGATTTCTGAAGCTTAAAACCTTTGTATTACAAACTCAATTCTAAGAATATTGCTGCCGTAAGCCGCAAGCTTCGTACCGGGGGCTTATCATATATTATACTGTAATTGAATAGTTAACCGCGGAGAGCGGGAGAAAAAGATATAACGCAGAGACAGCGCCCTTCGCATCTTAAGTAATCAGCATCACATTCAAATTGACACAAATATTCAACCTTATATCTTTTTTCTTAAGTAAGAAGCAGTTAAAGCCGCAAACCCGGCAACAAGGCCTCCTGCTAATGCGGTAATAAAGGCCAGTAATACCGGGCGCTGCCCTATACCTAACATTCCCCCGATCCTGTTAGCGAGTATATTTCCATTTGCAGCATTGATCAGCAAAGCAATCACCAGCCAAAGGAGAAAAACACCCATAAACCCTGATAAAAAAGAAGATCCCGGTCTCGGTGAGATCAATAGGGACACCATAAATGCAACCACGGCAATACTCCACCAGGGTGCATATAAACCTGCTACAAACGACAGCAGGCCAATACAAAAAACAGATATAAAGAATTTCATCGGTAATTTAGTATTATAGTATTTTAGTATTGAGTATATAGACAATATCATTACTGCATCCAGCATCCAATATCCCGCCTCTAATGTCTAAATCTTAATAAAATTCATTGTCCATTTAACGCGGTTATCTCCCTCCTGCCCTTGCTGCATCATCCAAAGCGGAAAATATTTACCCTGCACCCAGCTATCCACTGCATTATCATAAAACCGGCTGCCGGGATTACCACTTTGCCCACCGGGATACACCCCGTAAGCTTCGATGGTGTTGGACATTTGAACGATCATTCTCCAGCTTGGGCCATGGCTTTTTTTGATAGCATTGATCACGCTTCCTGCTCCGCCCACGGGTAAATTCGTGCGGGCAAAGGAAGGCAGATTAGTCTTGAGCAGGTGATAGATCGCAGGTTCTTTAAATTTGGCCCATTCCAGCCTGCCTTCTCTTTCTGATTGAGCCAGCTTGGCCGCTGCACCGTTAAGGGAAGCTGTTACCTGGTCTCTTAAAGTTTCTACCTGTGGCGTATTCTTATTATCTACAAATCCCAGCGCTGTTGAGTCGATCTTTAAAAGCTCCATCAGCGTTTGCTCTTCAGGAACAGGCACTTTAACTCTTGTTTTGCTTAACTCGTCTGACCAGATATTTCTCTGTAAACTATCTAACCAAAACTGGTAGATCGTTTGTCCCACAGCATGAGGTCCTGCATCAAAATCCCATTGTTTAATAGTATTGAAATAAGTACGTGCTTCGGGTGTCAGCGCAGCCTCATTGGTATGGTACAGGAAGATGGGTAGCATTTGGCTGGCCAGGATATTATAATTGTTATTTTGCAGCTCCATCATGTTTTGCACATTGATGCTATTCATGCGACTCAGGAAATGTTCGATGGCGTTTGCCCGCGGCGTAATAAAAGTGCCCGGTATAAAGTAAGGATAAGTTCCGTCAGCGGGCCGCTGGTTGGCGCTTTCTAAAAAACCGCGATCAGGATTTAAAGCATGCGGATTTTCTGCCTGGGGGATATATCCCTGCCACAAATAGCTGCTATCCTGCCCGGGCATAATGTATTGTCCCTGCCCCTGCCACCTGTCGGGGAATTTCCCCTGTTGCCAGATAGCGATATCACCCGATTTAGAGGCAAATACAAAATTCTGGCCCGGGCACTCAAAGTCTTTTATTGCCGATACATAATCTTTATAATTGCCTGCCCGGTTCAGCTTGTAAAAAGCGCTGCCATCATCGCCGGTATGATGCGCCATCCATTTTACCGCCAATGCGTCCTGGTTTGTAACGGTATCTACATATGCTTCGTCATAGATCACCGGTCCAAATATGGTATATGCTACCGTATCCAAAACAGGCAACTGACCTTTCACTTTAATTTCTTCTATCCTTTGCTGGGCCGGCTTCCATGCATTATCAAACCAGTATTCCTTTTTACTCTTGTCTTTAAACCTGATGGTATAATAATCCTTTACGTCTCTTTGCGAATTGGTCACACCCCAGGCAATCGAATCATTGAAACCAATGATCACAAAAGGGCTCCCGGGCAAGGTTGCGCCATATACATTTGATGCCGGTGTAGTGAGCTGCATCTCATACCATATGGAAGGCAACGACAACTCTAAATGCGGATCGTTACAAAGAATAGGCGCCCCGCTTGCTGTTTTACTGCCCGCTACCACCCAGTTATTACTACCATTGTCTTTATCCTCGGGATACCGGCTTCCGGCCGCCACCATTCCTGAGTTCAGGAAATAGGCAGAATCTACATTTGCCGGTAGTTTATAATCATGCATGGGCTTAGGAAAAATGGTACCCTTAGGAACAATTGGTAATAAAGAATCCGGTACCTGCGGGTATAAAAGATTAAACTGTTCAGATGTAAGGATGGCGCGGAGACTGGTATTCTCCAGGTCATGTTCTGTTCCCGAAGACAACATTTTCGCCATCATCTTCAACAGCAGCATGGTTCTTAAGTTAGACCATTGCTCGGGTTTAAAGTTGAGTATTTTGTATTCTAACGGAAGCGAGCTTTCTGTTAAAGTGTTAATATAGGCATTAATGCCCCTGGTATAGGATGTATAGCGCGCCAGGGCACCGGGGTCCTGCTCCACTACACGTAATGTATTTTCTGCTGCAAACTTCATTCCCAGCCGGCGTTGCTCTTTATCGTAATTAACCGCCACAGGGCCTGCTATTTCACTGGCCCGGCCCTCTGCTGCCCTCGTTTGCAGGTCCATTTGAAACAACCGGAATTTTGCATGCAGGTACCCCTGTATGAAATAAAGATCTTCATCGTTCTCGGCAAATACATGCGGTACCAGTCTTTCATCAAAATATACTTTCGCATTTCCCTTCAAATCCGCCTGCTGAATATCGAGATTATAATTATATGCAGTGTCTTCCGCATTTTGCCAGAATCCTGTTTGAGGACTTAGAAAACTTCCGAGGGGCATTGGTACTTTGGTTCCTATAGGCCGGTTCAGAACGAATATCAATAAAATCGTTATCAATAAAGAAAAGCAGAATGGCAGCAGTCTCATATCGATCTTTTAGGAAAGATAAATCATTTTTCGATAGCCTGAATTGATAAAGATCAAGAAGTGTGTATTAGATAACAACGCAGCATATATACGTTTTTAAAGCAAAACCGCCATTAAGGCGGTTTATTATACTGCTTTTTTAGTCTAATCCTATTTCAAAATGACGTTCCGGAATTTCAATATCCATAAAGCCTTTTTTCAGTAACCGGTTTTTAAAATCCAGCTGCACATCGGGTTCACCATGTACCAGGAACAGTTTCCTTACCGCCCTAGGGTCCTGGCAGGCCAGCCACTGGCTCATATCTTCATAGTCGCCATGTGCACTCATACTGCGAATCTGGCCTATCTCGGCATTCACCTGTCTTTCTGCTCCGAATATGCCCACTTCCTTCATACCCGATAAAAGCCTTGCGCCTAAAGAATTAGGTTCACAATAACCTGTCATTACAATCGCGTTTCTCGAATTCTCGACTGTATTGTTTATGTGGTGTTTTACACGACCTGCGTCAGCCATACCACTGGCTGATATAATCACCATAGGACCACTTCTGAAATTAAGCGCCTTAGAATCTCTTACATCTTTGATATAAGTAAGCCCGGGGAACATAAACGGATCATCATCGTTTTTCATCACGTTCTGTATACGTTTATTAAAGTACTGAGGAAAACGTTTAACCATGTCAGTTGCTTCTATACTCAACGGGCTATCCACAAAAACAGGAATCTTGGGCAACCGGTTCTCCAGGTCGAGCTGATTTAAAAAGTACAGGATCTCCTGGGTACGGCCAACACTGAAAGCAGGTAAGATCAGCTTTCCTTTACGATCCACACAAACACGCTGGATCCACTCCAGGAGCTGGTCTGGGGTACCTGTAATATTATCATGCAGGCTATTACCGTAAGTAGATTCCATGATGATATAATCGGCCTGGGGAAATACCTCGGGAGATCTCAGAATAATATCGCGATACCTGCCGAGATCGCCGCTGAATGTAATCTGCCGCTCTACACCATCTTCCTTTATTTTAAGATGCACACATTGGCTTCCTATAATATGGCCGGCATCTGTAAACATGCACCGAACGCCTTCTGTTACATCAAACCATTCTCCATACTCCCTGGGCGCAAAAAGCGGAATCGTGCTTTTAGCATCTTCAATCGTATACAAAGGTTTTAGCAGTTCGGGCAACCCCGTTACCCGTTTTTTTTCCATAAACCTGGCATCGCTTTCCTGTATCTCTGCGCTATCCATTAACAATATTGCAGCAAGCTCCTTTGTTGCAGGAGAGCAATAAATATTCCCGTTAAAACCTTCAGACACGAGTTTTGGTATCAGTCCCGAATGATCAATATGAGCATGCGATAAGATCATCGCATCAACTTCACTACTTAAAAAACCAAAATCGCGGTTCAACAATTCGGTTTCGTCCCCCATGCCCTGGAACATACCACAGTCAAGCAGTATCTTTTTCCCGTTCTTTAATGTTATTAAGTGTTTGGAGCCGGTCACTGTTTGCGCTGCTCCGTGAAAAGCAATTTTCATCTGTTTATTTTTTGTATTTTTTATGGTCAGATACCTACCGGACGGCAGATTGGAAACCCTGTAAAATCTTCACCACCCAGCATAAAATTTCTCCCCTGGTTTCTATGCTCATTTTACAGCTACCGTAGTTTTATTCTTGTTGATCTCTATTTTTTCAAAAATCTTTCTTTTACCAACCACTGCTGTAGCTCGCTCATCCAGTCGCCCGCTTCTTTTTTATTATACATACCAAATCCATGTCCTCCCTTTTCAAATAACTTAATGGAGGCAGGTATCTTATTTTTTTGCAGTGCCTCATAGTATACAATGCTATTGCCAAAAGGAACTCCTCCGTCATCCTTCGCATGCACCAAAAAAGCCGGCGGTGTTTTTTTATTAACCAATAATTCGTTGGAGAACTTCCTTATCTTTTCAGGCGACGGTTTTTTACCGATCAGGTTATCGCGGCTACCTGTATGACCCAGGCTATCAGTAAAACTGATCACAGGATATATTAAAACAGAGAAATCGGGGCGCAAAGAAATATGTTTATGATTTTCTATCAGCTCCTGGTTATACTTTGTTGAAAGGGATGCAGCGAGGTGCCCTCCCGCCGAAAACCCCATTACGCCTACCTTTTTAGGATCAATACCCCACTGTTTGGCATTTTGGCGGATCAGCTGTATACCACGTTCCGCATCCTGCAAGGGGCCAATAGATTTATCCATCATTGTTTTATCATCAGGCAAACGATATTTTAAAACAAATGCAGTAACACCCCACTGATTAAAAACTTTGGCCACATCATGTCCTTCGTGTGTTATTGCTAAAATACGATATCCTCCACCCGGGCAAATTAATACTGCGGTGCCGTTGGGTTTCTCAGGCCGATACATTATTATCTCGGGAGCTACCACCTGGCTTACACGGGTAATACCGTCCGCAGCTGTTTCACTTGTCTCCGCTATATCAGAGGGTTTGCTGTTAGGAACAACATCATAAAGCTTTATTGTTTCCTGTGCATGTAACATATTCGAAGCTAATATCAGGATAAATACAAGTCCCTTTTTCATTTGGCATCTTTTTAAAAGTGCAGGTCATGAAGATAGTAAACCTGATAAAAATAAAATAAGAAATTTTATAACTCGAACTGAGTTTTAACATCATTCCAGAAAAGATCAAGCTTAATGATCCTTTCTTTAAAAAAAGAAATGATCGCCGGCCAGTGTTCTTTATTGAAAATACTCACGCCGTCTAATTGAGTAAAAATGCGTGAGGCGCTACTACCGTCTTCATCGTAAAATACCGGTTGCCAGATCCAGGGTTCCTCCAATACCTGCTCAAGGTAGGTTTTTAATGCTTCCATTTGCTCGTATACCAGTGCGCGACCGGCTGCATCAGGATGTTTGATCTCTATGGCAATAGCTGCTTCCCGTTTGGTAGCATCCATCCGAAAGTAAATATGGCGGATACCGGTTTTGTAGTTAACCCAGTTAATGGTGAGATGTTCGGCGTTTTTCACCGGCTTCATGTACAGGCCAAATGTGGTCCAGAATTCTTTTTTAATATTAGAAGCTTCTGCTTTACCGTACATGATGAGTAATGAGTGATGAAAGAAAATAGTAATAGTAAGGCTACTCGCTGCCGGCCACCTTGGTTCGTACCCTTCTCCGGTAATTTTTAAAGAGACTTTGCCAGCGAAGATTCAATACTCCTAATATGCCTTCTTTTACAATACCCTTATTCATTTTTGACTGCCCCTTTGTTCTGTCCTGGAAAATAATAGGCACTTCCTTTATTTTAAAGCCCAGCTTCCAGGACGCAAATTTCATTTCTATCTGGAAGGCATAGCCAACAAATGTAATGCTGTCAAAATCGATATTCTCCAGCACTTTAGCTGTATAGCACATAAATCCTGCAGTAGGATCTTTGATAGGCATCCAGGTAATGATACGCGTGTAAAGCGATCCTCCTTTGGACAAAGCAATACGATCAGCCGGCCAGTTGATAACACCGCCACCCTTTACATACCGGCTGCCAATAGCAACATCAGCCCCCTGGTTTTTACAGGCATCATACAACCTGATCAGGTCTTTAGGATTATGCGAAAAATCGGCATCCATTTCAAATATAAAACCGTAGCCATTTCTCAAAGACCATTTAAACCCGTGAATATAGGCAGTACCTAATCCCAGCTTACCCTTTCTTTCTTCCAGAAAAAGGCGCCCCGTATAGGTTTGCTGCAGCGTGCGTACTATATCTGCAGTGCCATCCGGCGAGCCGTCATCCACAATCAGCACATGAAAGTCTCCCTCCAGCTCAAACACTGCTTTAAGGATGCTTTCAATATTCTCCTTTTCATTATAGGTAGGTATGATAACAATCTTATCCAAGAACATTCATAATTAGATCAACAAAATCCGGCAGCGTAACCGGATGGATACCCGGGCATTATTCCATTATCGCTTTACTATCTGATATCATCAGAGTTTTAGTCCTTTCAATTTGGTGCGGGTAAATATTTCTGTCAGCTTTTGTTTGGTTTGCTGGGGAAAATCTCCCCGCATCATCCAATCGTAATACTGAGGCTCTTTAGTTAATATTTCTGCAATGGACTGGCCTTTGTATTTGCCGAAATTAAATACCTCTACTCCATCCTGCATCACAAACCTGCGGGCAAAATCTACTACCATTTCCTCACCAATAAACTTATTGATGGATTCTATCGTGGACCCTAATTCAGGATAACGCTCCAGCTGCGCCACCAAAACCTCATGGGTAGCAGCGGCATCTGCTTCTGCAGAGTGCGCCGACTCTAATACCTTTCCGCAATAAAATTTGTAAGCTGCAGATAAAGTACGCTGCTCCATTTTATGAAAAATGTTTTGTACATCTACCATCCTGCGTCCCTTCATATCAAAATCAACACCGGCACGTAAAAATTCTTCAACCAGTAACGGAATATCAAACCTGTTTGAGTTGTACCCTGCCAGATCGCAATCGTCTAATACCTGTTTCAGCTCTTGTGCGGCCTGTGCAAAAGTAGGCGCATCCTTTACCATATCATTGGTAATGCCATGAATCTCTACCGATGTTTTAGAGATGGGCATTTCAGGATTGATCAGTTTCCGTTTAACCGTTTTGGAACCATCCGGCAGCAGCTTCACAATAGCGATTTCCACGATCCTGTCCGTTCCCAGGTTTACCCCGGTAGTCTCCAGGTCAATAAATGCTATAGGTTTGGTAATTTGTAACATAACAATATTTAAAGGTGGCTAAGATAAAGAAACTTGTTCTGAAGAACAGAATTTTCCTTTTAAACAAAACCCAAATTTGGCTTCCACCGGAATTTTAGCTAAGGGTTTGTCATTATTTCAATTTACAAATTGCAGCATATGTTTATATACCAACCCGGTCATAATAGCAATGGCAATACTCAGCAATGTTCCGATTATGATGTACTCTGTTAGCTTCCGGTCTTTGGCCTTAGAGAGATCACTGAAGCGTAAAATAGATTTGGCCGCGATTAAAAAACCTATAGCCGACCATTGGTTTAATACTACAAATAAAAAAACGAGCAGGCGTTCTATCATTCCGATATACATTCCTGCCCTCGTCAATGAGTCTGCCGCTTCGTCGTCCTTCACCTTCCAGTAGTCCATGATCACACGCATGCTTACAGATGCGGCGTAGGTAACTATTATAACAGCACATAACAATAACAGGTATTTCGAAGAAAACAGGAAAGACCAGCTGATGCCCGGGTGGGCATATATTGCGGCTACTGCCAGCAATATAGCTATATGCATGGCCTGGTCTGCAAAAAACAGGTATCCCTCTTTCCACTTTCCCTGTAGTTCAAGCTTTGCCCAGTCTACCAGGTAATGGCTTACCAAAATGCATAAAGCCCCCAACCAGTATTGGGTATTCAATTGTAATAGGATGGCCAGCAAAATGGCATGAACCGCAATGTGTGCATATAAGTAGGGCGACAGGCTTTTACGTTGCTTTTTATCGGTCACCCAGGACGTGGGCTGAAAGACAAAGTCTCCCAGCAGATGTGCCAGGATCAGTTTCAGGAAAAGTGTTATCATAGTTGCGCGATCTTGGATTGATAGTATTTGTTCAGCTTTTTAATTTCATCAAATCCCCCTCTTTTTAAAGCTTCGCTGATACTGCTTTGCGTTTTTTTCAGCATCGCAGCCAGCTCGCTCTGATTTTTCCGGGGATTTTCTATACTGGTTGTAATGGCTCTTGCTACTGTTTCGCTCCAGCTGTTTATAGTCAGTAATGCCAGGTTTATCATTAAATTCAGCGTATCATTTAGATCAGCTTGTCCTGTATCTATTACCAGCATTTGCTTTCCAAGCTCATCAAACCGGCTGCCCGAGCGTACAAATGCGCTCCCGGTAACCTCTGTAACCTTCCGGGCTTCGGTATCTACCGTTCCTATCCCGATTGCCATGCGTACATCCAAACCTGGTATTTGCCTGATAGTGCTTTTAATATGTATCGCCGCCATTATAGCCATATCCGCCTTTAAGCGAATCTGAAAGCTATCTCCCCTGTAAATCTCCCAATGCTTCGGCTCTTTGCCATATTGATTTAATACGCTTTTCAGCGCGGGCTGCCATTTACTGGCTATTTCAGTTCTTGAATTAACTATGTCACCCGTAATTACCGCAATCATTTAGTTCTCTTTTTTAATTTAATCTGCCCAAAGCTATTGATCCGCTGTTTTTGCATCCTTCATATAAATATCGCTCATATATCCGATACTACAAAATATCGGATTAATAACCGATAAATTAAAATATCGGATAAATAGCCGATAAAGCAAATTATCGTCTTATGAGCCTGTAGCGTTCTTTTTTCTGAACAGGGAAAGCATTGATGGGAGCAATAAATAATTTCTACTTTTTTGAATTAAATCTGCAATTTTATTCAATTAGTTTCTATATTTGCCGCGCAATGACATTTAACAACATACATATCCATCATCATTTTATAAACTTACAGCAGTAAGCCGGTGGTGCTATGTATCAACTTATATAAAGGCTTACAGTTTGTAAGCCTTTTTTATTTTCAAAACCAGGTGATCAAAAAAATAAAAACAAAAAAATGGAAAAGCTACGAATCGCGGTACAAAAATCAGGCAGGCTAAGTGAAGACTCTCTTAAGCTGCTGAAAGAATGTGGGATAGGCGTACCTGCGGGAAATAACCAGTTAAAAATAAGTACTGAGAATTTTGACGCAGAAATACTGTTTTTGCGTGACGACGATATTCCGGAGTATGTACAGGATGGCGTAGCAGATATTGGCTTTGTTGGCGAGAACGTGGTGCTTGAAAAAAATAAAGAAACAGAAATTGTAGAGCGCCTGGGTTATGGAAAATGCCGTTTATCCATTGCCTTGCCCAAGGGTAAAAAGCCTAAAAACATACAGGCTTTGGACGGGATTAAAATTGCAACCAGCTATCCTGTCATATTACAGGGCTGGTTAAAGAAAAATAAGCTAAAAGCTGATATTCATGAAATCAGTGGTTCTGTAGAAATAGCGCCCCGTATAGGTTTGGCTGATGCTATTTGTGATTTGGTAAGCAGCGGCAGCACGCTTTTCAGCAATGAATTATACGAATATGAGACCATCCTGAAATCCGAGGCAGTTTTGATCTCCGGTAAAAATATTTCCAAAAAAAGAACAGCACTTTTAGAGCAGCTTTTATTCCGTATCCGTTCGGTAAAAAAGGCGAAGTACAATAAATATGTTTTATTGAATGCGCCCAACAGCAGCATCGAAAAGATCTGCAAATACCTGCCCGGCATTAACAGTCCTACCATTGTTCCCTTGGCCAAAGAAGGCTGGTCTTCCATTCACTCCGTAATTGGCGAAAATGATTTCTGGAATGTGATCGAAAAAATAAAATCGGCCGGGGCTGAAGGTATTTTGATCCTTCCGATTGAAAAGATCATCGAGTAAAACAGACCAGTTAACCGGTTAAAAGGTTGACAGATCAAAAGGTTGTTCTCATAAGAAACAATGACTCTTTCAGACATCCGTGTTCACCAATAAAACTCCAATAATTTGAAACTTTATAAATATCCTTCTTCTAAAACCTGGCCAGCCATTTGTCAGCGGCCCTTGCAGAATAGCAATGCGATACAGGCCACTGTTAACGCAATTATTTATGATGTGGCCAACAATGGTGATGCGGCCCTGAAGAGTTACGCCGAAAAGTTTGATGGAGTAGTGTTAAAAAGCCTGCAGGTCTCGTCTAAAGAAATAGCTGCCGCTACCAAGAATATCGATCCGCAACTTAAGAAAGCCATACAGCAGGCCAAAATTAATATCCAGAAATTTCATGCCACACAAAAGCAGGCAGTGGTAAAAACGGAAACCACCAAGGGCATCATGTGCTGGAGGGAAGCAAGGGCTATTGACAAAGTAGGCCTGTATATTCCCGGGGGATCAGCCCCCCTGTTCTCTACGGTTTTAATGTTAGGCGTACCTGCTTTGATCGCCGGGTGCCGGGAGATCATTTTATGCACACCACCTGATAAAAACGGCAAGATCAATGACGCCATATTGTATGCTGCTTCTGTTTGCGGTATCAGCAAAATATTTAAAACCGGGGGAGCCCAGGCTATAGCAGCAATGGCCTACGGGACAAAAACCATTCCCGCTGTCTTTAAAATATTCGGCCCAGGCAATCAATATGTAACTGCAGCAAAGCAAATACTTCAAACCAAAGTGGCTATTGATATGCCTGCGGGCCCTTCAGAGGTTTTGGTTATTGCAGACGAAACTTCAGTACCTGAATTTGTGGCAGCCGACCTGTTGGCCCAGGCCGAGCTATTTCAACGCCGACCTCTTTAATCTAAGCGTATTCTCATCACGCCGTCATTCACAAAGGCTGCGAGAATTAAGCGGCGAAACG
>JBCNOR010000120.1:0-10627 GCA_039593785.1 Niabella sp.
AGTTTTGCAGGATGAACCGCTATCTCATATTGTTTTAACAGCCCGCCAAAACTGCTCACTTCTGCCACACCAGGAACACCTAATAGCTGTCTGCGCACGATCCAGTCCTGTATGGTGCGCAGTTCCATCGCACCATATTTTTTTTCATATCCCTTTTTGGGCCTTACTGCATATTGGTAAATCTCCCCGAGCCCGGTAGTTACGGGCGCCAGTGCAGGCACTCCAAAACCCTTAGGTATCTGGTCCTGTACCTGTTGAAGCCTTTCATTAATCTGTTGTCTTGCCCAGTACACATCCACATCATCATCAAACACAAGGGTAACAACCGACAACCCAAAACGTGAGAAACTACGTAGCTCCAGCAAGCCGGGAATATTATTATTCACCTGCTCTATAGGGAACGTAATCAGTCTTTCTATATCGGTAGCTCCTAATGAAGGGGATACCGTAATAATCTGCACCTGGTTATTCGTGATATCAGGCACTGCATCAATGGGCAATCTTTTTACCTCATAAGCGCCATAGCCTATAAGCGCTATAATCAATAGCCCGATGATCAGTTTATTCTTTATGGAAAACTCAATAATTTTTGTAAGCATATACATTTAGTTAATCATTAAGCTACATATACCATGATCAAAATGCTATATGCGCTTTAACACACGAAACATTGCTGCTTCGTACAATCCAGTAAATAAAATGATTAACTAAGCCCTGGGTGGCTGCCAGATACTATCGAGGTAAGCGGAGGAATAAAATTGCCGGGGCTGTAGCGCATTCTGCTGTTCTACATAAGCCACGACCAGCCTGTTTAAAGAAAAGTTTGCAGATGGCACAACCGTAACCACCTGTAATATAGAATAATCTACAGCCTTTAAAGGCAACCGTTGATGGTCACCGTGCTCGTCATCGGGATGATTAATTTCGGCAGCATAGTGCACCGCCATAAAATCGAGAAAAGATGTGTTATTATCCCAGATAACATGTTCATTATAATGATGGATCAGGCGGGGCAGCCTGAGCAGCTCACCAAATAAGGTATGGGCTACCAGGATGAGTAAGAGGAACAATATGGCCACGAGAGATCTCACGCCCGCGAAAGTAAAGAACTATGCATAAAAAACGGGGTGAAAATATTTTTTAATCCATAAATATTATTGATTCGCTTTATCAGATCTATAATACGGACATGATAGGCAGCTGCAATAAATAAGAAAGCGGCACTGTAATAGCGCCGCTTCCGGGAGTTAATATCTTTGCCTGTAATTTTATTTTTGTATTAATACCCTGTGCGGTACGGGTCCCTGAACGCCACTGGCATCCCAGGCATTTTTAACCAGTTCCTGAACGCCAAAATATACATCCCAATAATCAGGTTGGGTAGTATAAGGACGGATGGCCAATGTTACCATTCCATCTCCAACTTTCAATACACTCACTTCCGGCGCCGGTGTATCCAATACTTTAGGATGCTGCTTCATGGCGGCAATAGCAACTTCCCTTGCTTTGGCAATATCCATATCAGGAGCAATTGCCATAGTCAGGTCCACTCTCAGGTTTCCGTGTGCCGTATAGTTAATGATAGTACCGGTTGAAAGCGCACCATTAGGAAGGATCACCGTTTTATTATCTGCGGTGAGAATAATCGTGTTGAAAATACCTTGCTCCAGTACAATACCTGTCTGCCCCTGCGCCTCGATCATATCTCCTACTTTGAAAGGCTTAAATAAAAGCATCATCACACCACCGGCAAAGTTGCCCAAAGAGCCATTCAGCGCTGCCCCAACCGCCAAACCGGCGCCAGCCAATAATGCAGCAAATGCAGTGATCTTTACGCCGATCATCTCAAATACCGAAAGCATCAACAAAATAGTTAAGGCAACGCGTACCAAAGATGACAAAAACGTTCTCAGAGAGGGATCGTAATTTTTCTTGATAAAGAGCTTATTCAGCAGCTGGGCTATTTTTTTTATAATCCAGGATCCGATAATATACACCAGTATTGCCCCGAATACTTTAGGTGCGTATTCAACAGCCATTTCTTTGGCTTTTAATGCAAAATAAGAAGCCTGGCTGGTAACTGTTTCAATTTGAAGTAAGGTCATTGGTTTGTGTTTATGGGGTGAAAGTTAAAAGCTTCATACACCCGTTTTTACAAGTTTCGACGAGTTGGCCTGATCCAGGCACCAGCCCCTCGCATTTTTCGATGAGACTATAGATCCCGGGGCAGAAAATCTTCCCGGGCAGGGGTAAACGCGTCAATCAATACACCGGCCTCTATACACAGGCAGCCATGCAATACATTGGGTGGTACAAAATAGCCATCACCCTGTTGTAAAGTTTTGGTCTCCTCTCCTATGGTCAGTTCAAAAGCGCCGCTTTCAACGTAGCTCACCTGTACATGCGGATGCTGGTGCATAGCGCCCACCGCCCCGGATTCAAATTTCACCTTTACCATCATCATTTGTCCGTTATGCCCGAGCATTTGCCGGGATACACCATTACCCAGGTCTGTCCAATCTATATCGTTGTTTACCTGGAAAAAGTTTTTGTTATACATCATACTAAGATAAAGTAAATGACTAATAACCAGCATTTCAGGTACAACACAAAGAAGATTTAATATTGGGGTGATGAGAACTTTAATACCATATTGCCGGTTAGGCCATTTTTATATGACGCCCCTACAGGGCTGGCAGATATTTTTACATATTCTGCTACCCATATGTGGTCCTTACAGGACCAAAAACTCTGGGAAATCGATATGTGACGATTATATATAAAAATTCAACTGAAAATATACGGCGGCTCAGAATTCCGCTACTACTGCTACTGCTACCAATATGTGGTCCTTACAGGACCAGTAAGTCTTTTAGTCATCATTTTTATAAATGTGCATTTACTGGCGAACAGTATTCTCCACTTACAGATATCAAATATCCAGTATCGGCCATCCAACTGATATCCAATACCTCATCCGGTTTCTAGTATCTAGTATCCAGCACCTGGTTCCCTATCCCTGAATTATTTTCACAAAATCTGACAATCTGGCTTTTAATTTATAACGGTATTAATTTTGATTGAAATCGAAAAAAAATCAATATATGGTTCAGGAAAAAGGTACTATTTCAATCCACACAGAGAATATCTTCCCTATCATTAAAAAGTTTTTGTACAGTGATCATGAAATTTTTCTTCGTGAATTGGTTTCTAACGCCGTAGATGCGATCCAGAAAGCGAAAAGACTGGTTTCTTTAGGCCAGTTCCAGGGCGAGCTGGGAGAACCATTGGTTCAGGTAAAACTGGATGCAGAGGCTAAAACGATTACCATTTCTGACAATGGAATTGGTATGACCGCTGAGGAGATTAAAAAATATATTAACCAGGTTGCTTTTTCGGGAGCCAGCGAATTCCTTGAAAAGTTCAAAGAGGCTAAAGATGCCAATGAAATTATCGGCCAGTTTGGTTTAGGATTTTATTCTGCTTTTATGGTTGCGGATAAGGTAGAGATCCAGACCTTAAGTTACCAGCAAGGCGCAGAACCGGCCCGTTGGATATGCGATGGCAGCACCACCTTTGAATTGAGCGAAGGAAACCGTACTGAGCGTGGTACAGATATCATTCTTTATATTAACGAAGAAAATAAAGACTTTTTAGAAAACTACAAGCTGCAAACTATTTTAGATAAGTATGCTAAGTTTTTACCGGTTCCCGTTCAGTTTGGCACCAAAACAGAAAGTGAGCCTGATGGAGAGGATGAGGAAGGCAAACCCAAATATAAAGAGGTTGAAAAACCCAATATAATCAATACGGTTAAACCTATCTGGACGAAAGCACCGTCTGAACTAAAGGATGAAGACTATTTAAGCTTCTACAAAGAGTTATATCCGTTTACAGAAGATCCTTTATTCTGGATCCATTTGAATGTGGATTATCCGTTCAACCTTACAGGTGTTCTGTATTTTCCTAAGATCAAAAATGATGTTGAAATACAACGCAACAAGATCAAATTATTCAGCCGCCAGGTATTTATTACCGATGACGTAAAAGATATTGTGCCTGAGTTCCTGATGCTGTTGCATGGTGTGATCGACTCACCGGATATCCCGTTGAACGTATCCCGCTCTTTCTTACAGGCTGATGGCAATGTGAAAAAGATCAATACCTATATTACTAAAAAGGTTGCTGATAAGTTAGCGGAGCTATTTAAGAACGACCGTAAGAGCTATGAAGAGAAGTGGAACGACATCGGCGTATTTGTAAAATATGGTATTGTTAGCGAACCCAAATTTGCAGAACGTGCGAAGGATTTTGTATTACTGAATAATGTAAACAAAGACTTCTTTACCTTAACAGAGTACCGCGAAAAAGTAGCGCCTGCTCAAACGGATAAGGACGGTAATGTAGTGTTCCTTTATTCAGCCAACGCAGACAGGCAGCATAGTTATATCAGTGCAGCAGAAAAGAAAGGATATGATGTATTGTTGTTAGATGGTCCTTTAGACAATCACTTTGTAAGTCACCTGGAGCGCGATCTGGAAAAAACCCAGATCAAGCGTGTAGACGCGGATGTAGTGGAGAAGCTGATCGACAAAGATGAGAAAATCGAAAGCAGCTTAAGTGAAGAGCAAAGCAAGGAACTGGAAACCGTATTTAAGGAAGCTATTACCAAACCAGGAATGGAGGTAAGTATTGAAAACCTTTCAGCAGATGGACTACCCGTTACTGTTACTATGGATGAGTTTATGCGTCGGATGAAAGATATGGCGGCGATGGGAGGCGGTATGAATTTTTATGGCTCGATGCCTGATCGTTATAAAGTAGCGGTCAATGCCAACCACCCGTTAGCGACTAAAATATTAGCTGAAACCAATAGCGATGCGCAGAAAGCCCTGGCACAACAGGCATTTGACCTGGCGCTATTAGCACAAGGCATGTTAACCGGTGCTGATTTGACGGCTTTTGTTGAAAGAAGTGTGAAGCTGATTTAAGCCGCTACATAAAATTTCCAATAGAAGCACCGGGCACTCTTTTATGTTGCCCGGTGCTTTTATTTTAAGACTTGCCTCATTCGAGTATTACTATGCTGCTTGTCTTTCGCCGATCCCAATTTCTTCCTGGATATTTTTTTACTACAAACAATGACCATTTTTATAGTAAGAGCCTATTTGTTATCGGGCTTTTACTATATCGGCAGGTAAGAACTCTTTTCCATCCACAACAACCTTTCTTACACGTTCACCATTCACTGTTATACCCTTCTTATCGTTTAGTATAATGCCCGGCACTTTACTTATCAAATCAGTCGTATCATTTGTCTTTATCCTGGGAGGTGCAAACTTTTTCACCTCAATTTTCGGTGGCGGTGGTGGTGGCAACTGACTGGCTTTTAGCCGCTGCTCTAATGTCATCTTCTTATAAAGAGGGAGCAGCTTATCGGACTTACCGTCAATCCATTTATACTTATTCTTTTCTCGGTCCAGCATTTGTTGGACCAATTCTTCATATAGGGCCAGTTCACTGGCAGAGGCACCTGGTCCTTCGGGCATATCTCTTACAACTTTAGGAGGTGCAAATTTTTTAGTCTCTACTTTAGGTTGAGTTAACCTTGATGTTGCAGTCGAATCATTGCCTGCCGGTTGAGTCTCTGGCATGGTTAATGAGATCGTAGTATCCTTTGATACGCTACTAAGCGCGTCTTCATTTAGCTGGGTTACTTCCTTTTGTTCATCAGCAGACAGACTTGCTTGCCTTTTTTCTTCCGTGTTGCAGCCTACTACTATAACCAGGGCAGTGACCGGGATCAGTGCCAGTGAAACCAGAGCATTCCTTTTTTTATCAGACTTCTTTACTAACATAGTTAAACGTTTTTTGGTGATGTAGAATGTAAAACTGCTTGCCAATGCCAGCGAGTTTTGCGCAGCAATCCGTTGTAGCAAAACCACCTGGTAACTGCGCACATCACCCAGTTGCTTTACTACTGCGGCATCAGCCAGCAGTTCATGATTGATCTTTACAGATCTTTTGTACAAATAGATAAATGGATTGAACCAGGTAAAAACTTTCAGTAATTCAATAAAGAGTATATCCCAGCTATGCTTTTGATGTATATGTGCCATTTCATGTGCCATAATTTCTGTTTCAACACTGGCACTTTCATACTCGGCTTTAGAAAGGTAAATGGTATTTAAAAAACTATGAGGTGCCGCCGGTTCTTTGAGTAATACGACCCTGATATTATTGATGTAAAAATTTTCACTCGTCTTCGATTTTACTCTCAGGTTTGAAAAGTTGATTAAAAAACGCATCAATAGGTAACAGCTTATCAAAACCAATACAGCTGTTGCACTATAGTTGATATAGGTTGCTATATCAGCGCTCTGTACCTGAGATGATTGTACGTTGACCAAATCATCAGCAGTTGTATATAAAGGCTGTTGCGATACAACTGGCACCCTAACCGGTATCGTTATCAACGGAACAACAAAAGACGTTACGAGACTACCAAGCAGGTAAAACCGGTTAAATACCAGCATCTTTTCTTTATTAAACAGCAACGCATATAGACTATAAAAAATGCCGCTGCAGACAATTGCTTTGAAAAGATATATAAACATAGTATCGCTTTAAAATTCCAGGAAAACAATCTCTTTCTTAAAAAACACCTTAATGATCGCTCTATTCTCGCTCCGTTATATGCATTTCTTCATCTTTAACAACGATTGGAGAAGATAATTCCCTGACTTTTTTTGTAGCGGTAACTGGTTGTTCTTTTAATGCCATGGCGGGTACTTCAAATACCTGTTTGTCTGCTACAGCTACTGGGGGCGCAAAAAAATATGTTCCCCTTTTTTCTTTAATTACCGGTGTTTTAAAAGATACCGCTTCTTTTTTGACTGGTTCCGGTAGCATGGATGGCGGTGCTATTTTCGCTTTTTTTGATGGAGATGGCGGCGGTGGTGGCGGTGCTATTTTCTTTTTCAGGGCAGGTGGAGCCGGCGGCGGCGGAGGTGGTAGTTCTATTCCGTATTTTTTTTCAAAAGCATCTACATCTTTGGAGTTTGATAGCGTTTCTTCGATAGTTCGTCCATCATCATAATTAATCTTCACCTGCGTTTTTCGGCGATCTTTAGAGTAAGATAAAGTCGTACTTTTTACACCCTCTGGCTCAGTGCCAGTTCTTTTGACGGCTTTTACGTCATGAACAACAATTTTAGAGTCCTCCCTTTGTGCATATGAACGTTCAGCAAATAAAAATATCAGAATAGCTAACACAGGGAGCGCAGTTATTGATCTTGCCCAACCCTGGTATGGATTTGTGTTTTTTGTCAACATGATCATTCTTTTTTTAGTAGTGGAAAAATTAAAACTACTGGCCAATGCCAACGTGCTTTGCGCAACAGCCCGTTGTAATAAAACAGCCTGGTAACTGCGCACATCACCCAGTTGTTTTATTACCGCGGCATCGGCCAGCAGTTCATGATTGATTTTTATAGATCGCTTGTACAAGTAGATAGCAGGATTGAACCAACAAAAAATCTGCAATAGTTCAACAAACAAAATATCCAAGGAATGCTTTTGCTTTACATGAGCCAACTCATGCTCGAGCACTTCTTTTTCTACACGCTGGCCCTGGTATTCATCGTTATTTAAAAATATCGTGTTTAAGAAGCTATAGGGCACCACTGGTTCTTGTAAGAGAATAATTCTTACACCCTTAAAATGGAGGCGAGCGTGGCTTCTTGACGCTGCTCTTTTCAAACTCATTAGATTTTTTGTAAACCGCACTAATAATACCAAATTTCCCGCTACCAATATTGTAGCCAACACAATCATTGCATAGTCATTCCAACTGTACTGCTCTTTAATCGGCTGCTCTACACTATTTAACATATAGCCGTCATTACCGGTTACATATATTGTAAATGTGACAAAGGGGATAATACACGAAACTATTAAAGCGGTTAACAGGTAAAACCGGTTAAAAACAAACATTTTTTCATTTTGGAATAGCAGCAAGTAAAGCCCGTAAAAAGCGGTGCTGCAGGCAATCATTTTTAAAAGATAGATAAGCATATCATTTCTTTTTTTTGATTTCAGAATCAATGATCTTTTTCAATTCTTCCAATTGGGATTTACTCAAATTGGTCTCCTTGGTAAAAAAAGAAGCGAACTGCAACACAGAATCATCAAAATAATTTTTGATCATACTACTTACATGGGTAGAAAAATAATCGGCCTTTTTTATTAAGGGATAATATTCTCGTGAATTTCCATACTGGTTAAATGCAATAACACCTTTATCCGTCATGCGTTTTAAAAGAGTGGCTACAGTAGTGCTTGCCGGCTTCGGATCGGGAAAGCTTTCAATCAGGTCTTTCATAAAAGCTTTTTCCTTCTGCCAGATGTATTCCATTAACTGCTCTTCGGATTGGGACAACTTAATCATTCTACAACTATAGATTTATTTCTACAAATGTAGAATAAAATTTTATTCCTCCAAATTTTTTATTGAAAGCTACCATATACCCAAAAGAAAAAGCTGCCTTTAATAAAGACAGCTTCTAACCATTTATCTGAAAAGTTACTTTCGTATAGCCTGCACTACCGGTGAATAACGGGCAGTACCATCTTTATCAATCTGCCTGATTCGTACAAATACATCCTGATCAGAGCCACTGATATCTTCCCCGCTTTTAGTACAACCTATAGCTAAGATGATTACAGGCAATGACATTATTAACACCAAGGCAAGCCGGCTTCGTTTATTAAAAAACAATGTCGCTAATGCTAACACACTTAAACCAATGCCTGCTAATTGGCCTGGTAATGTTTTAGTAAAACTGTATTGCAATGCTTTCTCACTGTTCCCATCGGGTATCTGGGTTTTAACCTCTCCTATCTTAATAAAATTAGTTCCATCATAAGAAGCTTCAATCTCATAATGATCATTGTTCAGTTCGGAAACAGCCTGCCAGTTTACTGTAAGGGCGCTACCCGACAAATTGGCTTCTATGGTTCCGAATACTACAGGTAGACTGGTAGCATAGCTAACCGTATAGTTAACGGGGGTACTCTGCAGGCCTACTCCATCCATCACTTTATAAGTAAAGACTGTAGCCGTTACATTGCCTGGTGTGGAGGGACCGGGCTCTATAGTTAATAAGGCAGGGTTATAATTGGTTACCAGGAAATCGCTGGTTACCACTGTTCCATTATACTTTAATATAAAACCGTTGCTGGGTGGATTTAATATTACGTTCCTGCCGCTCCAGCTGGTCCTGGTGGGCTGATCTACCGGGTCGCGGCCCTCTAAAGGTGTATCGCCCAAGTTGGTTAAAACCGGTTTGCCAGAAACAAATTTATTTTCGGCGTAAGCCTCGGGCAGGGCATTTACGGCAAAATCAAGATTTGTTTTATCGGTACTGGTGTTGGTAAGATTGATAATCCCGTCCCCGGAAGTATTATCAACAGCCCCGCCGGTTGTATTTCCACTTACATTTTCTCTCAGTATACCATACCCCGCCGGTGGCACAGCTGCGGGTACCGAGCCCCCTACCGCTACGTTTGCAGTAGAATATAAAACTTTTAACCCCTGGTTCGACGCAATATAAGGTACACCTGTACCTGCTACAACAGTTTCATTAAAGCTATAGGTACCGGTAGCTGATACAGCAACTTTTGCCATTACCGTTCCATCGGCTTTAACGATATAAGCATACAATGGAGTAGTGCTGCCATTAATACCGGTTTCAGCACCATCTTTAATGCCATTACCATTAAGGTCGTTAAACACGGTACCTGAAAGTGCGCTTACCCTTATCTTAATGGTAATATCATCCAGCACGAGATCATTACCATTAGTATTGGGTACAAGATCATTGTCTGAATTATAAAAATTAAAGTACAAAGCAGCTCCGGTATAACTTAAAGGCAATGTAAAAGGAAGATTATGATTTTCCCATGCCAATGCCGTGTTGCTGGCCGACCTGGCCAGGGTCCAGGTACTGTTAGAGTAGGCGGCACCGGCATTAGTTATAGACGGGCTTACTGCTAAACCTATCATACTGTTCTTATAAACAGTTGTGCTGATACTATTTTGTAAAAGGTTAGCTGCCCAGAAATCGATCGCGTATTCTGCGCCGGGAACATCAAAGGCCGATGTTGTATATAAGAAATAAGTTCCACCGATCTGCCCTTTTTTTTCAGGATTTGCATTAATCAGCATCATGTAGCCATTCACATCACCTGGTGTATGATCCGGGGCACCTGCGATCCACAACGAGCTGTACCCACGTGTTGCATTTACTACCGAATAATTACCATCAGTGGTACTGCCCGATCCCGTTTGAGCCGTATAAGAAGTAGTGCCGGGCAAAATATTGCTGGCCGGGTTGGCCGACGGGTTGGCTGATCCGGTGCCAAAGCTGCTGTACAAAATAGTTCGATAAACCTGGCTAAACACCTGTGAGCAGGCTACAGAAAATACAACTGTCATAGATAGACAGATAGAATGGATCCTCTTCATGATCTGGATATTTTTTTTGTTTAGAATATCTTAGAGGACTTCGGGAATAGTTGGCAGTGCCCAAACCGTATCATCCGGGTTTACCGGCATTTACCAACA
>JBCNOR010000121.1:0-10695 GCA_039593785.1 Niabella sp.
TCTGGCTGCGGCTTTGTGAAGCCCAGTACGCATAGATCTGATCTTTTACTTTGGCACGAAACTCTTCCTCCGTTTTCACGTCCCCTTCCGGGAAAAGCTGATTAAAGAATTCTTCATTCAATTCTCTTTTTTCGAGCTCAGAAACTTTTGTAATATCGAGCCTGAAAGTCTTATTCTTGTCGGCCTCATTATCCTTGCTCAAACCTAAGTCTGAAGCGATGAACTCCAATTCTTTATCTTCAAATGCACTGCCCAATACTACCGTAATGCTATCGCCCGCTTTTTTACCGTTCAGCTCTTTTTGAATGGATTCGGCAAAATAGCTCAACAGTAAAGAGTTGTCTTTCTTAACGCCGCCTTCAACCGGGTTGCCTGTAGCATCAACCTCCTCAAAAGTTACGTTGAGCACATTATTAGCACCATCAACGGCTTCCTTATCAGTCATATTACCGTAGCGATTCTGAAGCCTTTCAACTTCTTCATTAATCATCTCATCAGTAATATCAATATTATAACCAGTAATATCCGCCTTGGCCAAATCAGCCAGTTCGAACTCAGGTTTCAGTCCAACTTCAAAATTAAAAGTATACTCACCCGGGTTATTCAGATCAAATGCAGGAACATCCATCTCCATAGGAAGGGGTTGCGCAAAGATCTCGGCTTTCTCCGCCTGCAGGTGGTTAATCAGTTCCTTATCAACCGATTTCAGTACTTCGTCGGTAAATAAAGAAGGACCGTACATTTTTTTGATCAACCCAGCAGGAACCTTACCAGGTCTGAAGCCTTGTATGCTGGCTTTTTTGCTATATTCTTTAAGAGACTTTTCGAAAGAAGGGAAATAATCGGCCTTATCTATTTTTACACTGATCTTTTCGTGTAACTGGCCTATCGGTTCTTTAGTAATTGTAGCCATGAGTATGTTTAAAATTAAAAAGTCTAAGGTTTAAGGTTACTAACTTTAAACCTGCCCCTGTCCGTCCGGTCAGGCGGGCTTTTTAACCTAAAACCTTAAACATCTTATAAAGTCCGGATGAAGGGACTCGAACCCCCACACCTTGCGGCATCAGATCCTAAGTCTGACGTGTCTACCAATTTCACCACATCCGGAAAAGAACATTTTACCCCGATATTTTATCGGAAGGGCAGCAAAAGTACGGCTTTTATTTAATATTGCAATTTTTAATTCGCTGCATTAAATTTTCGCTGAACTTTGAGGCGCAAGACTGGACTGCAAAGCGATAGAGCTGCTGATTTCCGACAAAGGCAATTGCTTTTCATCCAGCATCTTTCTTGCTGAAAAATTGTTATATTTTTATATATTACAGTTATAAAGCCGCTCATAGCGCGTAGCAGGAAGCATATACAAAGAACAGACGCAGGAGACAGACAATGAAGACAATAGAGCAAAAGCCTAAATACAATTTAAACGAGGAAGAAGAAAAAAAGCTTATAGTGCGGGAGTACCGTTCCCTGATGCGGCTTCTTAAGGATAAGCTAAAACCGGGAGATAAGGATTTAATACGCCGTGCTTTTGAAATGGCCGCAGAAGCGCATAGCAGCATGCGCCGTAAAAGTGGTGAGCCCTATATTTTGCATCCTATTGCGGTGGCTAAGATTTGCGTGGAGGAAATTGGGTTGGGGGTGCGTTCTACTATTTGTGCTTTACTGCATGATACGGTGGAAGACACTGATATTACCCTGCAGGATATAGAGAAAGAGTTCGGATCAGAGATATCGCGTATTGTAGATGGTTTAACCAAGATATCAAACGTTATCGATACCACCACTTCCCAGCAGGCTGATAACTTCAAAAAGATCCTGTTAACACTAACAGATGACCCGCGCGTTATATTAATTAAGCTGGCTGACCGGCTTAACAACATGCGTACGATGGACAGCATGAAGCGGGAAAAGCAGCTTAAAATATCTTCGGAAACGGTTTACATTTTCGCGCCTCTTGCCCACAGAATGGGCCTGTATGCCATCAAAACCGAATTCGAAGATCTGGCCATGAAATACCTGGAACCGGATATTTACAAGGATATCGCCAGGAGATTGGCCGAATCAAGAAGAGAGCGCACCCGGTATATTAACGAGTTTATTAAACCCATCCGGGAGAAGCTGGAAAAAAATCACTTTAATTTTGAAATATACGGTCGTCCTAAAAACATCCATTCCATTTGGAATAAGATGAAGAAAAAGCAGGTATCCTTTGAGGAAGTATACGACCTGTTTGCGATCCGTATTATATTGGATAGCCCACAGGAGAAAGAAAAAGAGGAATGCTGGAAAGTTTATTCGCTGATCACAGATGAATACACCCCTTCTATCGAACGTTTGCGCGATTGGGTGAGTAATCCTAAAGCCAATGGTTATGAGGCCTTACACACCACCGTAATGGGGCCCCGGGGTAAATGGGTGGAAGTGCAGATCCGTACAAAACGCATGAACGAAATAGCCGAAAAGGGGCTTGCAGCACACTGGAAATACAAAGAAGGCACTTCCAACGAAAACCGGTTCGATAAATGGTTTCAGCAAATCAGGGAATCGCTTAACAACGAAGACCTGGACAGCGTTAATTTCCTGCAAGATTTTAAAACAAGCTTCCTGACCGAAGAGATTTATGTTTATACCCCTAAGGGCGACATTAAGATGTTGCCTGCGGGCAGCAGCGCGCTGGATTTTGCCTTTGCCATTCACTCCGCTATCGGGGCCAAAACAATTGGCGCCAAGGTAAATCATAAACTGGTACCCATCAGCCATAAATTGAGCAGCGGCGACCAGATTGAAATTATTACCAGCAATAAACAAAACCCTTCGGAAGACTGGCTGAAATTTGTGGTAACGGCCAAGGCCAAGAATAAGGTAAAGGAAGCCCTGAAGGAAGAAAAGAAAAAAGTAGCTGACGAAGGAAAGTACACATTACAACGAAAGCTGGAAGGGCTGGGGGTAACGATGTACCAGGGAAATATTGAAGCCATCGCCCAGTTTTATAAACTTCAGTCCAACCTGGAGCTGTTTTACCAGATAGCGATCAAAAATATTGACTTAAAGGAGTTAAAAGACTTTAAGGTATTTGGCGACCGGTTAGAGGCTCCGCAGCCTGTCAAAATTACCGAGGTCAAACCCGAGACTCCTCATACCGCGCACGCTCATAATCCAAAAGATGCCGAGTTAATTATTTTTGGAGAAAGCAGCGACAAGATCATGTACAACCTGGCCAATTGCTGCAAACCCATACCGGGCGACGACGTATTTGGCTTTGTTACCACAGGTAAAGGCCTTACCATACACCGTACCAATTGTCCCAACGCCGCCAAACTGATGGCTAATTACGGTCACCGTATCGTCAAAACAAAATGGGCAAAAAACAAAGAAATATCCTTCCTTACCGGTGTTCGAATTATTGGTATTGACGATGTGGGAATGGTAAGCAAGATTACCAACCTGATCTCGGGAGAGCTGAAAATAAATATTGCGGCGCTGACCATTGAAGCTACCGAAGGCGTATTTGAGGGCAATATCAAAGTTTTTGTGCACGACAAGGAAGAATTGGATGTATTGGTGAACAGATTAATGGAAGTAGGGGGAATTGAATCCGTAGAGCGTTTTGACACCGAAGATTTGCCTAAATAACAATTATCGGCCGGAAATATTTGATAATCACCAACCAAAATGACTATTTATATAAATACCTGCTTTTTTCCTGGCTGTGCCACCTCATCTTTATATATTTTTCAACACTCCATTTGATTTTCTTTTTTCGTAATCCGAACCCTTATTTTTGCACTTCAATTTTTAAAACCAAAAAATACAATAGATGGTAGATGTAATTTTAGGGCTACAGTGGGGCGACGAGGGGAAAGGTAAAATTGTGGATTATTTTGCGAAGGATTATGATGTTATAGCCCGGTTCCAGGGTGGCCCTAATGCTGGTCACACTTTATACAAGGATGGCAAAAAGCTGGTGCTGCACCAAATACCGTCTGGCATTTTTCACGAGGGAAAAATAAACATCATTGGCAATGGTGTTGTATTGGACCCCATTACACTTAAAAAAGAATGCGAGAAAGTTGCCGAATTTGGCATCGATCTCAAAAAGAATCTTTTTATCTCAGAACGCACTAATATTATCGTTCCTACTCACAGGGCATTAGATAAAGCGTCTGAGCAGGCAAAGGGCAAAAGCAAAATCGGATCAACACTTAAGGGTATTGGCCCGGCTTATATGGATAAAACAGGCCGTAATGCTTTGCGTGTAGGCGATTTGCTGCAGGAAAATTTCCAGGAGCTTTACGACCAGCTGCGTCAAAAGCACCAGGTAATGATCAATACCTATCATTTCACGGAAGATATCAGCGGTGATGAAAAAGAGTTTTTCGAAGCAGTAGAATTTTTAAAAGAGCTGAATATTGTTAACGGCGAATATTTCATCAACAAACTTTTAAAAGAAGGTAAAAAAATACTTGCAGAAGGTGCACAGGGAAGTATGCTGGATATCGATTTTGGTACATTCCCGTTTGTTACATCTTCCAATACCATTTCTGCCGGTGTTTGCAGCGGCCTGGGTATCGCACCTCAACACATCAAAGAAGTTATCGGTATTACCAAAGCCTATTGTACCCGTGTAGGCAGCGGCCCCTTCCCTACCGAACTGGAGAATGCAGACGGCCAAAAATTACGTGATGTGGGTAATGAATATGGAGCCACCACAGGAAGACCACGCCGTTGCGGATGGATTGACCTGGTTGCATTGAACTTTGCCTGCATGATCAATGGTGTTACCAAAATTGTAATGACCAAAGCTGATGTGTTGGATAGTTTTGAGGAATTACAGGTTTGTACCGCATACAGCAAAGAAGGAAAAGAACTCACCGAAATTCCTTTGCGTTTAGACCTGGATCATTATGTTCCGGTTCTTGAAAAATTTGAAGGCTGGAATACCGATATAACGAAGGTGAAAGACTTTTCAACGCTTCCGGAAAAGGCAAAATCGTATATTGCTTTTATTAATAACTACCTGGGAGTGAACGTAGATTTTATATCAAACGGACCCGAAAGAGATCAACTGATTGTTGTATAATTTTTTGGAAAAATTATTTTTAAAAATTTGGCTATTTAAAAACTTAGAATAAAATTTACAGTATAATTTATTAGATCATGGCAAAATCAAATAAATCCAAAGCAGGTGAAACGGATAAGGCTTATGATGAAGAAAAGCCTGTAAAAAAAGCTTCATCAAAATCAAAAAACGAAGAGGACTTTGACGAGGAGGACGACTTCCTTGACGAAGAAGAAACGCCTAAAAAAGGCAAAGCAGCTAAAAAAGACGACGACGATGATGATGATGTAGAGGATGAGGATGACGACTGGGAAAAAGCTGAGGAAGATGAGGACTGGGACAAAGACTTTGAAGAGTTTGATCTCCCCAAATCCAAAGGAAAATCGGGTGGCGGCAAAAAATCTTTTGATGATGACGATGACTTTAAAGTTGACGATGAATTCAAAGATTTGTTTGGCGGCGGCGGAAAAGACGACTTCGATGACGAAGACGATGACTATTAATAATCTTTTTATTTGATCAGCTCAATTGCGCAGCAATTTTGTAGTAGAAGATATTAGTGTTTTTAAACAAAAAGTGTTGAATTGGTTAAAACAGTTCAACACTTTTTGCTTTTTAGACAGCAGCCAATACCAGGGATCTTACGACTTCCTGGTTGCCGCCGGCGCGAACCGTCTATTTCAATCATCTGAAGCCAATGCACTGGAAAGCTTCCAGGCGTTTACCGAAAGGCAACAGGGATGGCTGTTTGGCCATTTAGGCTACGAGCTTGCTACCACCGAAAAAATCAACCATTCCTCAAAGCCCGATCCGCTCCTGTTCCCGGATATCTGCTTCTTTGAACCCCTGATCCTGGTTACTGGTAATGGCAATGAACTTACTATTGAGGCAGCATACCCTCAGGAGGTATTTGCTGCTATTGAGCAGGCTCCGGCTATAGTTGCAGATAACCATAGGCCCCTTCCGCCAGCACAAAGCAGAATGACGCGGGAAGCCTATATCGCTACTATTGAGCAATTAAAAAAACATATTCAACGCGGCGACTGTTATGAGATCAATTTCTGCCAGGAATTTTTTATTGATCGTGCAGATACCGATCCCTTCTCATTGTTCAACAAGCTCAACGAGAAATCTCCTAACCCCTTCTCAGCATTCTACCGCTTAAACGATAAATGGCTGTTATGCGCCAGCCCCGAACGGTTCATTAAAAAAGAGAATGACCGCATTTTCAGCCAACCGATAAAAGGCACACTACGGCGTACCAACACTGATGGCAGCCAGGAAGCAGAAAGACAATTGCTGGCTGAAAGTGAGAAAGACCGGGCCGAGAATGTGATGATTGTAGACCTGGTGCGAAATGATCTGTCACGCATCTGTGAAGAAGGCTCTGTACAGGTAGACGAACTTTTTGGCATTTATAGCTTTCCGCAGGTACACCAGATGATCTCTACTATCAGCGGTACTATCAACAAGTCTGCAAACTTTGAGGATATTATTAATGCCACTTTCCCGATGGGCTCCATGACCGGTGCGCCCAAAGTAAAAGTAATGCAGCTGATTGATCAGTATGAGAAAAGCAGGCGGGGAATCTTTTCGGGAGCATTGGGTTATATACAGCCGGGCGGAGACTTCGACTTTAACGTGGTAATCAGAAGCATCATATATAATCAAACTACACAATACCTTTCTTTACAGGCAGGTGGCGGCATTACCATCTACAGCGATGCAGAAAAAGAGTGGGAAGAAAGCCTTTTAAAAACAAAGGCCATCAAAGATGTGTTAAGCAGCTGATGAATTGTCCTTCAGCCATTTTACGATGTCATCATACTTTGCTTTGCCAGTAGACACGTCAATAACAAAATTGTACAGAGCTCCTTCACTTGCATTTAGGCTTATAGAATATTCCAGTAATAATGTGATTGCGGCGAGGACTCCGGTTCTTTTATTGCCATCAACGAAAGGGTGATTCACAATAATACTCTCCATTATTGCAGCAGCTTTTTCAACAACTGAAGGATACAAATATTCACCACCAAAAGTTTGAAATGGCCTGGCTATAGCAGATTCCAACAGACCTTTGTCACGCAAACCTTTTGAACCGCCGTAATCAGCTATGGACATCTCGTGCAAGGCCAATATATCATCAAAGGAGATCATTGAGCAAGTTTTTGCAACACGTTGCCATATTGCTCTTTTATCTTTTCGTAATGTTGAGATAAATTCAAAGATTTTTCGTCTTTCACCGCAGCTATTTTGGCCAGGTGTTCTAACACCTCCCTTAATATGTGCTCATCCTCCAGCTTTGTAATTTCCTTTATTGCGGCAAGTTGCATTTCTGATACACTCATTTCTTCAAAATTTAGTACCCAAATTTACTAAATTATTTTTCTGCGATGTAAAACAGGTCCAGGCAGTCGTTACCGGCCTCCGCAATAAAGAAGTCGCTCATTTTGATCTTAGCCACCATTTCGTTATCGCTGTTTAGCATTTTCTTACGGTTCCAGCGGTTTAAAAGATCATAGGGCACCTGCAATACCCAGCGTGGCAAATTATGCTGAAGATTTAAAAAGTCAAAACGGGTAATCCGATCTACCGCTTTTTTATTAGCGTGGTAATACGCCATCGCGGTATCGTCGCCGTACACTCCTAATGTTTTCACACTGCTGAAATCTTTCAATAGTAAATCCCTCAATTCGGGAACCAGGTATTCCCTGATATGCCAGGGATTACGGGTGAGTGACATTTTTTTGTTAGGCGTAGTTACAATCAACTTACCACCAGGCTTTAATACGCGGTGAATTTCTTTGGTAAACAGCTTATCGTTCTTTATATGCTCAATTACCTGGAAGGTGATCACAAAGTCAAAAGTGTTATCCGGAATTCCTTCAAAAGGAGGAATATTCATTTTCAGAAACTTGATATTCGAATGCTTCTGCAATAACGGCGCTACATTATCGTTTTCAAATTTGTCGATTGTAACAAAGCGGTTTACTTTGGAGGCAATCAATTCAATCCCATAACCGCTTCCGGTACCTATTTCCAACACATCTCCTGAAACCAGCTTCGCAGCTTCATCATAGGCCAATAGCGATCTTTGGTACACGTAATTGTCCGATGCATCTAATTGCGATACCCTTTCCGCAGTCTGTATCAATTTCATTTCCTCAACTTTTTATAAAACGCCAAAATTAGCAGAATCAGGTCGATAAACTAGCAGAAGGTTTACCTGTGTCCTGTTTCCTGCGAATGAAATCACAGGATATAAAAGGTTTTTATTGTTGAAATATCAAAATATTACAGAATATGGTATTAATATTCTATTTTACACAAAACAATAAATCAATATATGAACAGAAAGGTCTTTGGCTGGTATAGTCCCTCCTTACATAAAGAAATGCCTATTGTCAGCTATGGCAATTATGGTTTTGCGTTATTGCTGGTGCCTACCGCTGCTGCAGATTACCTGGAATACGAGCGCTTTCAGCTGATCGACTCACTCGCCCCTTTTATTAACGCAGGTAAAATGAAAGTCTTTTCGGTGGATAGTGTCAACAACGAAAGCTGGTTGAATAACAATATGGCGCCATGGGACAAATCGCACCGGCACGTTCAATGGAATAACTATATATACAACGAGGTAATTCCATATATCAAAAGCGAAACCAGCCCGGAGACGCCGGTGTTTGTCAGCGGCGCTTCGTTCGGAGCATTGCACAGTATGAATTTGTTTTTAAAACGGCCTGATCTGATCAATGGCGTGATTGCCATGAGCGGCGTTTATGATCTTACTTACTATAGCAACGGTTATATGGACGACAATGTGTATTTCAACAGCCCGCAACATTATATGCCCAATCTTACTGACCACTCTGTACTGGAAAACATCAGGCGGAGTAACCATATACATATTTTAACCGGTAGTGGTTCTTACGAAGATCCCAGGGCGGGAGGAGAATTTGCAAAGATCCTGTATGACAAGGGCATCAACTATGATTTCGACAATTGGGGTGAAAATTATAAGCACGACTGGCCCACCTGGCGGGACATGCTACCTAATATTTTTTCAACGCGGTTTTAATATATCGTAAATAGCATCCCGGCAATGGCCGGGATTTTTATTAATTATGAGTACATGTCAGCAGCTTTAACAATCGCTGGAACTCACTTCCTTCAATCATCTTCGCGCCCAGGCTCTCCAGGTATTCTGTATGCACCTGGCAGTCTATTAACTGTACATCCTCTTCTATAAGCTGCTGTACGTATTTGGTAAACGCATATTTGGAGGCATTACTTACCAGGCTAAACATACTTTCTCCAAAAAACACCTTGCCCAACCTGATGCCATACAAACCACCTACGAGATTGCCATCCTGCCAAACCTCAGCGCTATGGGCATATCCAAGCTGATGCAGTCCGTAATAAGCAGCTACAATGTCTTCACCGATCCAGGTACCGGGCTGCCCGGGGCGATCCACATTTTTACAATGACTGATCACCTCTTTAAAGGCTTTGTTTATTGTAAATTCAAAAGCGTTACGATTCAATAAGGGCCTGAGGCTTTTACTGATCTTTAATTCTTTGGGAAATAACACAAACCGGGGATCGGGGCACCACCAGAGTATAGGTGGCTCACTATACCAGGGAAAAATCCCTGACCGGTAGGCTAATAAAAGCCGTTCGCTGGACAAATCCCCTCCTATTGCCAATAAGCCATCTGGTTCGGCCAAATGAACAGGAGGAAAATGGATGGATTCATCAAGGGCAAAAATTGCCATTACTATCTTAAAATTGATCCTTGTAAAAATCGGGAGAAGCGGGCTATGAAACTACCTCTTCAACAGTTGCGTTAATGCCTCTGTCAATGATAGCTTCACACATAGGTTTCAGGTCGTCAAACTGGCCTTCTTTTACCGCATACTTGCCTTTAAAATGAATGATATAGGCACATTGTTCTGCCTGCTCGAAGCTATGCCCGCAAATTTCCATCAATGTTTCAATCACCCATTCAAAAGTATTCACTTCATCATTCCAGACAATCAGCTGGCAGGATGAAGCAGTGAGTGTCAGTACATCCACATCTTCCTGGAACCTTGTATCTGTATTGTTTTGCATACTGCAAAGATAATTTTTTTAGAAATAACCTTGTTTATTTAGGAATAGTTATCATAGCCTGTCGGCAAATTCATTGCTATTTTAGTTACCCCCTCAAACATTCCTGCATGCAACCAATTTTCTATCAGCACACTCCTATTATGCAGCGTTTTTATAATCCGTAATCATTAAAAAACTGATAATGAAAAAAATCACATCTTTTTTTATGTTGGGCGCCATCGCTCTCTTATCATTTGCATCATGCAGTAAAACCCGGGACGGATTGGGATTAGACACGGTTCGGAATAATGCCAGAACGGGTAAATGGGAGCTAACCCGGCAAATTTATTTGGCCAATGCCGCTGAGCCTGTCAGCTCCGAGAATCTCACTGCCGGCGCAGGCTGGGCAGAGTTTAAATCTGACAACAAGGTTTATATTTATAACTCCAGCGGGGTAGCAGATCCAGCATCTGCCAAAACCTACTCTTTCTTAGATACCAAAACCATTCTTTATGGCGGCGACCAATTTGAGATACAGGAAA
>JBCNOR010000122.1:0-10670 GCA_039593785.1 Niabella sp.
ATTCCATTTTGGGTATCCACCCTCATTATCCTTTTTATGATCATTTTATATACTTTCGAAGGAGGTGTAAAAACGATCGTTTGGACCGACACCCTGCAAACAACGGGTATGTTAGCTGGTTTGATCATCTGTACGATCTACCTGCTGCAACATATGAACCTCAATATTACAGAGAGCCTGGATGCTATGCGAAGTGCCAGCCTTTCCAAGATTTTCAATACCGACGTTAACTCAAAATCTTATTTCATCAAGCAAATACTGGCCGGCGCCTTTATTACGCTCAGCATGACGGGTATTGACCAGGAAATGATGCAAAAAAGCATCTCGGTAAACAAGCTCAAAGATTCGCAAAAGAATATGGTGTCGCTGGCTTTTATAATGGTGGTGGTAATCGGGCTTTTCCTGTATTTAGGAGGCTTACTGCATTTATTTGCTGCACAGGAAAATATTACGGCTTCAGGAGACGCGTTGTTCCCAACCGTAGCGGTACAGCATATGCCCCCGGCCATTTCTGTTATTTTTATTGTAGCGCTGATATCCGCTCTTTTCCCGAGTGCAGATGGCGCTATGACCGCGCTCACTTCTTCGTTCTGCATTGATATTGCCGGCCTCAACAGGCGCACGGATATGGATGATAAAGCCAAGAAAAGGTTCAGGCAAACCGTTCACCTTATCGTAGCTGCTGCTTTTTTACTGTTGGTATTGATCTTTAAATGGATCGACAGTAAAAGTATGATCGATATCATCCTGCGGCTGGCAGGCTACACCTATGGCCCCTTACTGGGCTTATTTGCATTTGGTATTTTTGTAAAACGCAGACCCAACGACAAACTGGTACCTTTTGTATGTTTTATCGCCCCTATCCTTTGTTTCCTCATCGATGAAAACCAGGAAGCCATTTTTGGCAATTTTAAGATAGGTTTAGAACTGATCATACTGAACGCATTCTTCACTTTTATCGGGTTATTTATAATTTCGAAAAAAGTTAGCGTAGCCGAACTGGAGCAGGATAGCGTGCATTAATGGCTGGCAAAAAGCAGCTGAATACATAAATTTGCATATTCTCAACACGGAGGAGGCAAAAAAACAATACTGTGCCTTTAATTTACTGGTGTAAGCGACTGGCTGGTGCTAAGAAGGCAATTACAAAAATTTCGTAAATTTGCTTCGATGCAAATACAGATTAACATAGGGTTTGAGCAATTGCTTAAAATTGTTAAAAAGCTACCATCTGGACAATTAAAACAATTGAAAGCTGAAATTGAAAAGGAAGAAGTCAACACTTCTTCCAAAGTAAACTTAGAAGCACTATTGCTGAATGGTCCGGTTGCTACAAAAAAGCAATTGGATGTTATTGCTGACAACAGGAAAGCCTTAAATCAATGGAGAACAAAATAATATTGATTGACACCTCCATTCTTATCGACTACTATAGAAAAACCGATAAAAATAATTCTGTTTGGTTAAAGCTTGTGCGAGACGATTATTCATTTGCTATTTCTGTTATTACAAAATATGAAATTTATGCCGGGGCTATCCCTTCACAGGTATCATTCTGGGATAGTATTCTGCACGCAGTTTCTATAATCCCTCTTGATGAATTATCAATTGATACTGCCGTTATAATAAATGGCATTTTAAAGAAGAAAAGGAAGCAAATCGATTTGGCCGATTTACTTATTGCCGCGACAGCGATAGCTAATGATTTTCCTTTAGCTACATTGAATAAAAAACATTTCACCCGAATAGAAGAACTTAAAGTATTGGATTAGACAGAAAATGGAATATGACCTGTTAAACCAGTTTGCCGATGCGTACAGTACTGCTGAAGATGCGTTGCTGGCAGAAGTCAACGATTTTACGCAAAAGCATCATGCTGAGCCACATATGCTAAGCGGCCATGTGCAGGGTCAGCTACTCAAAATGATCAGCCGGATGATCCAACCGGAGCGTGTTTTAGAAATAGGAACTTTTACCGGCTACAGCGCACTTTGCCTGGCAGCCGGATTACAGCCCAATGGAATACTGCATACCATTGAATTCAGGGAGCCCACAGCCGCCATTGCCAACGACTTTTTTCAAAAATCGGCCTACAGGGATCATATTCAACTACACATAGGTAATGCATTGGAAATCATACCTCAACTAGATGAAAACTGGGACCTGGTTTTTATCGACGCAGATAAACCCGGCTATATCAATTATTTTGAGCTGGTTTTACCGCGCGTTAAAAAAAATGGTTTTATCTTAGCAGATAATATTTTTTTCCATGGCGAGGCTTTGAAAGAAAATGCCAAAGGCAAAAGCGCCAAAGCTATTAAGGAGTTCAATCAGTTTATTAACCAAAGAACGGACATTGAAAAGGTGGTACTCACCATCAGGGACGGGCTTTATTTAATACGAAAAACTTAGTTTAGTAATGATTAAAAAAATTTGCGGCACATTTTTACTCATGTGCGCCATCCTCTTTACCAAAGCACAAACAAACGAAACAACGCTTCAATATATTAAAACTTACTGTGGTATTGCTGTTACCGAAATGCAGCGTACGGGTGTGCCTGCTGCAATAAAACTGGCGCAGGGTGTATTAGAAACCATGTCGGGGCAAAGTCCCCTGGTGATGAAATCCAATAATCACTTTGGCATCAAATGTAAACAAGGGTACGAGGGTCCCTACGTTTTACATGATGACGACAGACCGCAGGAACGTTTTATGAAGTATGAAGATGCGGACCAGTCTTATAAAGATCATTCGGATTTTTTAAAGGGCCGTTCCCGTTATGCCGGTTTATTTGAGCTGGATCCTACCGACTACGCCGGCTGGGCCTATGGCCTGAAAAAAGCAGGCTATGCCACGAACCCGAAATATCCCCAGTTGTTGATTGGCATTATTGAAAGATATAACCTGGCAGAATACACATTAATGGGTTTAGGCAAAACGGAATGGAGTGAAGAGGTGAAAAACTATATCGCAAAAACACAGGGATTAGTACCTACCCATGCAGTGGCTGTAACCGTTGCTCCTGCTCAACCTGTAAAAAGTCTCTATCCTGAGGGCGAGTTCCTGATCAACAATACCAAAGTAGTTGTTTTGAATGCAGGCGCATCACTTACTGAAGTTGCAAACAAATATAATATCCCGGTAGACAGACTGCATGCCATGAACGATTTCGGCACTATAGCAGAAAAAGTACAAAAAGCCACACTGGTGTTCCTGCAACTGAAAAGAACGGTTTGTGAAAAAGCCTATCATGAAGTACTGGCCGGCGAAAACATATATGATATTGCCCAGGCAGAGGGCATACGCCTGGAATCACTGCTGAAATTGAACAACCTGGGTAAGTATGACACTCCTGCCGCAGGCACCCGGTTAAAGCTGCGCGACGATTCTGCTTCTGTTGCTAAAAATTAATGGCTTGATATGCATACCATAAAGGTTCACGATAAAACATTTACTACTTATTTAAGTGAAGAGCAACTTCAAAGCCGCATCAAGGAACTGGCTGATTACATCAATAAAGATTTTGAAGGTAAGAAGGTGGTTTTTATAGCGATATTGAATGGCTCGTTTATGTTTGCTGCCGATATATTCAAACATCTTACAGTTGACAGCGAGGTGAGCTTTATTAAATTAGCTTCGTATAAAGGCCTGAACTCAACCGGCAGCGTAACTACCGCCATCGGACTTGATACTGACCTGCATAACCGGCATGTGGTTATACTGGAAGATATTATTGACACGGGCAAAACCCTGCATCATTTTTTACCGCAGCTGCAACATCAGCAACCAGCGTCACTAAAAATTGTCACACTCCTGCACAAAGCAGAAATGACACAATACGAAGTACCTATAGACTACACGGGTTTTGTGATCCCCAATAAATTTGTGGTGGGCTATGGGCTTGATTATGACGGGCTGGGCCGAAATTACAAGGAAATTTACCAGCTGGCAGATTGATACTATCTGCTATCTTCTTTCCGTACTAAACTGCATAATCCGGTTTGTTCATGTTGCGTTTACCAGCCAGGTTACGTCACCGTAGTAATCAACTAAGCACATATGAACAAACTCCTCTCTGCCGCCGGCTTTACCATTTTGATTCTTTTATTGCTTCATGCCTGCAACAAGAAAACCGCTGAGGTTGAAATGGAAACGCGGGTAGGAACTTATCTCAAAAACGAGCTTAGCATACCTGTTTATGTACAAAACGGATACAGGTATTCCCAAAGCGACAAGGACACTACTTTTATTTCTGAAAAAATTCAGATAGTTCCAGGCAGCATCCTTAAATACAATCTATATCCCCGCAATTTAACGGGGATGACCACACCAAGAACATCTTATATAGCGCCAGCCAACACATTCTGGTTAACCATCCATAACAAAGTTAAACGGGACTATTTTTGCCCCGTTGTATACAACGCCAACGAAAAAGCAGAATGCGAAAACGATCCGGTAAACTTTTTCAGGAACAATGAAAAATGGATTGAAATAAGACATCCTGATAAAGACAGTATAAGCCGTATCTATACAATTGATATTAAAGATTCATTAGAAGCAGTGCAATAATTGTAAATTGCGACATGAAGCGCAATTATCTCCTGCTTTTTTTTGTTATAGTTTGTCTGTCGCTATTATCGGGCAATTTAACTGCCGGTGTATCCCTGGTAGGAAAAATAGGCATTAACTTTTTCTATAAGCAATTTTCTTTTTTTCAAAGCTGGTGGCAGTCCTCATTGGTTTGCCTGGCGCTTATGTTGATAGTGGGTACTATACTGTTTTTTATAGACCGGTCTACGAACGGGCTCAAAAGAAAAATAGTATTGATTGCCTGTTTCTTTATCTTCCTCATAGGTTTATATTTTACATTCAGAGATTTCAGAACCGACCTTACGCATCGCTGGCTGGGTGAGCGTTTCCACGTAGGCGTTTACCTATACTGGATAGGATTTTGCATCATCAGCTTGTTTTTTGCGCTCACTGAAAAGAAAACAATAACAACGGTAAACGACACCGAAACAATCCTATAAAGCAAATGCGCGGCAATCGCCACGCATTTTTTATCGGTTAGTATTGGAGGCTAATTAGTTGTAACCACAATAGCTCCTTCCTTTGCTTTAGCACCATAATATTTTTTGGCTTGCTCACCTTTTAGCACATCGATCGATTTCACGCTTGTACGATTCAGATTTCTGATCTTCTTCAGGGAAACAGGTTCTCCGTTTAAAACATAGTGCGCATTTGTGGGAGGATTTGCCAGGATGCCGGAACTAGCGCCTGCCTGATCTGTCCTGTATTCCATTACCGCTTCGGTTTTAAAACGGCGGGTACCGGGATACCCGGTTACTGTAACAGTCTCCAGGTTTGATGAACGTTTTGCAGGCTGAATTCTTACACCTGTTACCTCCCCCTTCAATGATGATCCGCCAACTGATTTAGTGCCATAACCAACTACCGTAACCGCCCCGGGATTGGAACTGGTATTAGCAGACCGGATTTGCACCCCATCTACTTTACCTTTTAAATAAGATCCGGTAGCCGGTTTAGTACGATAGCCTACAACAGTAGCTTCATTTAAATAACGGTCCTTAACATCGTTATTTTTTCTCATCATTATTTCATCGGCAATCAGCTGGGTACCTCCTTCTGCCAGGGTTATTTTATCTGAAAGGATCTCTGACCTCCCATTGCTCATTTTTATCTTTCCGGATTCAGATGTTAGTACCAGGTTATCTTCCTTGTGTTTTTTTGTGGTTACCAGTATTACTCCATGTTCTGCGCGCTCGCCATAAATTACTTTTGCAGAGGCATCTTTTAAAACAGTAATACTTTCTATATCATTAGGACTAATATCTTCCAGCGTTTTTTTGGCCAGCGGTTGCCCATCTACAACATATAAAGGATTACCGCCCGATGCTGTAGCTCTTATTTTAACCACAGGAAGTTTGTCGCCGCTTCCCTTTGTAGTGATACGTATAACGCCGTTTTCCGCCCCTTCTCCAAATTGAGCAGCCGCTGATACATCCTTTAAAATATCGATGCTCTCAATATCATTTGTATTTAACATATCCAAATCATAGTCTTTGCCTTTACGATCGCCATCCACAATGATCAACGGCTTCTTCTCAGGGTGGGAAATGCTGATATGATTGCTTAGCTTTCTCGCAGATCCCTTGTCCGTACTTTTTGCAGGCACGGTATCTCCCACATGAGTAACAGTTGTTTCACTGCCTGCCTCAAAAGCTATGTTTTTAACTTCGGCCCGTTCGCTGCCAGTTGTTTCAATAGCCGCATGCTCCCGGTAGGCTTTAATTTCCTTTCTAAAGCTCAGCAGCAATACTGCTATAACCGGCAACAGGAACATAAATTTAATCAGCTGTACCTTCGCACTTTTGATCGTGTTCATCATAATAATCCGCTTTTTAAGCGACGAAAAATTAAAATGATTGGTAAATGCAAATTGCCGGTTACCCATTACTTTTAACAACAGGTATTGGTATTCTTTCCGGTCAAGCCCACTTTGCAATACTTTATTGTCGGCTATAAACTCCAGGTTCTGCTTCACGTTGTGGCGTAGCAACCATACAAAGGGATTAAACCAATTCAGCATACATAGCATTTCACACCACATAATATCGATAGTGTGCCTTTGTTTTACATGCACAAATTCGTGGCGTATAATTTCCTCGAGGTCTTCGCCCGAATGCATTTCGGTATTAATGAATATTGCATTTCCAAAAGAAAACGGCCTGATCGGTTCATCAAGCTGGTAGATCATCGTATCCTGTCCGGATATCAACTGCGCTTTAGCTTTCATTTTTTTAAAAGAATAAAACCGGATCAGGAATCTTACCAGCAATACCAGCGAACCCAATATTAGTATGGCTACAGCCCAGTCCCAGTAAGTAAGCGTTTCAAAAAAATTACGCTCGTCTGGTGTTGCAAAGCTGATTGCCGGTATCCACTGCACCATCGCATTTTGTTGTAAAGCACGTTTTTCCAGTGAAGGCATGATATCTATCAGGGGAATGATAAAGCTCAAAGCTGTATACCCTAACAGGTACCAGCGGTTCCAGTTATAAAATGTAAGCCGGCGCAGGAATAGCTGGTAAAACAGATACACCACTGCAAGGCAAATATTTAATTTGAGGATATAATCAATCAATAATGGCATAGCTAGCTATTTTTTTATTTTCAAAAGAGGCCACCTGTACATTTACTTTTTTCCCCCCTCGATCATCTTCACAATTTCTTTCAACTCCTGGGCAGAAAGCTTTTTCTGGTCTACGAAAAAATTAACCAGCTCCTTATAAGAGTTACTGAAGTAATCTTTTACCACATTGCCCATAAACTTTTTCTTGTACTCTTCCTCCGAAACCAGGGGCTTATATACATAAGTATTACCAAAGAGGCGCCCGGATATATATTCTTTCTTTTCCAAATTTTTAATAGTTGATGCTACTGTTGTGTAAGGACCAGGATTAGACATATGTTCCATATAGCCTTTTACATGTCCCTCGCCTACTTTCCAAATAGCAATCATCAACTGTTCTTCCTGGGGTGTAAGCTTTATCATTTTTACGATTTTAATACTAAACTACGATAATCTCGTAGATATTCCAAAAAAATATCTCTGTGCATCCAAATAGCTCCGGTTTGCATCAATGTATTACCTTTATCAGCTTAAAATCTTTTCTATTATGAAGTACCTGGTTATGTTAATGCTTTCAATAGCAATGTTTGGTTCAGCTTCCGCACAGGAAACTCCTTTATACCTGAAACAGAGAACTCCCCCTCCGGCCGTATTATTGCTAACAGACAGTGTTACCAAATGGAACTTAAAAGCCAAATTGCAAAAGGACAAGCCCCTGCTACTCATCTTCTTTAGCCCCGATTGCGATCATTGCCAGCATGAAACAGAACAGATTATAAAAAATATTCAAAAATTTAAAGGCATACAAATAGTAATGGCTACTACCCAGCCTTTTAAAGACATGAAAAATTTTGCCAATAAGTACAAACTGGCAAATTACGGTATTACTGTAGGTCGCGATATTGCGTATGTAATGCCTCCCTATTATGAAATGAAGAACCTGCCTTACCTGGCTTTTTACGATAAAAACAAAAAACTGATCTCAACATTTGAGGGTGGACTGGGCATACCCGGTATTTTAAAAGCTTTTGGCAGGTAACGGGTGGGAGAATAGACTATAGACATGTTCGATGGTTGATGCTTGATGCTCGATATCGATATTCAATGTTCAAGAGTTTAAGAGCAACAGTTGCTAAAATGGTATATCGTACACCTTACAGCGTACGTTATCCAGTATCCAAAGATCAGCATCCCACATCCATAACCAACCATCCGTTGCCTACTCATAGCATACTACCTTTAGTTTATCAGCCTGCTTGTCAAATCCACGTTTGTCCAGCGCTTCACAGCTCACTGCCACACCCAGGGCATCAGCTTCACCATAAATATTGGCAAAAGAGGTATCTGCTGCGTCATAACCATGAGCTATTTTAATTAACCCATGTTGCGGAACCATACGGGTAGCGTCGAATAGTATCCACCTGCCGTTGATATAGGCTTCAAAGCAGGCATGAAAATCGGGCGGATTTAACCGGTATGCGTAACAGGCAAAGTAGCGGGCGGGTATTGATATAGCCCTGCATAAGGCAATGCCCATGTGCGCAAAGTCACGGCAGACCCCTTCTCTTTGCGTAATTGTTTCAATAGAAGAGGTACTGGCATTGGTGCTTCCGCTTACATAGTGCACATGCTTATATATCCAGTTGCTGATGGCCTGTACTTTTCCATAAGTTGTTTTGATGCTGCCAAATTCCATTTCAGCAAATTTGTATAATCGGTCTACCTGGCAATAGCGGCTGGGAAACAGGTAAGATATGGCGTCCGGTGCAATTTTACCTAACTGCAATTCCTCCTGTTTCAAACGCACCGGCTTTAGCTTTAGCTCGGCTATTGCTGTATAAGCAATTTCGAAATAATCTGTTTTGGGTACCTGCACCCGTAAAAATCTTGCCTTCCTGATGCCCAGGTCAAAAGATTCCACTTTCAGTTTGGCGGGAGTAGTGCTGAGCTGTTCATCTGTAACCGTCTGAGACTCCGTTTGAGCGGCCTGGATATTGAAGAAAAAAGTCGTATCTTTTTTTACCCGATACGACAACCCGCTTGAAATCTTAAACTTCATACAGTATAATTATTGTTATTAGGACCTATCCGGCCATTTATGTTTGTTTAGAGAATTATGTTTCCCTGCACCTCAATAAGGTGCAGTTCCTGGTTCAATAGGTAAGCAAAAAGAAGGCTGGTCCATTCTCAAAATCACTCTTCTGTCTCGGCTATACCTGGCCTTCCTTTGGTTTGTTTTGTTCGAAAGCTTTTTCCATCCACCCATCCGGCACTTCATCCAGTGCTTCATGTAATTTTTGAGCCCATGCATCGGCTACAGGCTTCAGCTCATCATATTCGTACCGGTTCTCTATAATATTGAACTGATCCTTTTCATAAATAACCACATCTATCGGGAAATCGACATCATTGGAACTAACTCTTGTAGAATCAAAAGACAAAAAGCCGGCTTTCAGCGCCTGTTTAATAGTAGTTTGCTCATCCAATACACGATTTAAAATAGCTTTTCCCTGCCCGCTATTACCAATGATAGCGTATTGAGAACCCATCGCCATTTCTATCCAGTTTCCTTCACTATACAGTAAAAATAACTTATGTTCTTTATCATCTTTTAATTGTCCGCCAACAATAGCATTCAGGTTAAATTTATAACCGGAAGCGGCCAGCTCGGCCTCGTCTTCCCTGGCTACTCTTTTGATCTGCTCACCAAAAGCATTTACTGCTTCAAATAATTTATTATACGGAATGCCATCCGCTACCAGTTCCTGGAAATAGGTAATAGCTTTGTCTCTTACCGATCTTAATCCGCTGGTCATGATAAAAAGCGAACTGCTGCCGTCTTCATGAACCGATACTTTTTTCCGGGTAGTAACATTGGTACCTGCAGATATGCGCGTATCTGAAATGCCTACCAATCCATCCTTTAATTTAATTCCTAAGCAATAAGTCATAGTCTTCTGTAAAAAATTAAAAGTACTGATTTTTTGTGGCCCGTTAATAGCCTTGTTCATATCAGTTTTCCCTAAGTTTCCATCAGGCAGGCATCGCGTTCTTTAACAACAATACCCCAATAAAGACCTGGCCAGCATCCAGGCCAGCCAGGTCTGAGTATTCATCAATCCTTTATACCTTCTTCAATTTCCATTTGCCTCTTTTAAATAAAATAAAAGAAACAATGGTTATTGCAGTTTCAGCAACAGGTATGGCTATAAACACGCCTGTTGCTCCCAGTTCAAAGTATTTGGCCAGTAAATAGGCGACGGGTATCTGGAATAGCCAGAAACCAAAAAAGTTAACTTTCGTTGGCGTCCATGTATCACCCGAACCATTAAATGCATTGATCATTACCATGCCTACTCCGTAGAAAATAAATCCGCTTGCCATGATATACATGGCATTCTTTGCCAGCCGGCGTACTTCCTCTACTTCACTAAAGAACCCTACCAGCCAATCGCCCAGCAAAAAGAAGATAAGCGATACCGTCAGCATAAAACCCGGCCTGCTGGCGCGCCACCG
>JBCNOR010000123.1:0-10612 GCA_039593785.1 Niabella sp.
TGTGCACGAGACAAAGCAGCAAGATCCTGCTCCTGTTCGACCGGTAGTAACCGACATACCAACACCGGTTGCTGAACCCGAACCTGAAATCACTAAAATAAAGGCTGAAAGAATTGAAGGCCCTAAAATTTTAGGTAAGATTGAACTGCCGGTAGATAATGATACAAGACCTAAGCGTGATGAAAAAAGGAAGCGTAAACGTATTCCTATCGAGAAGAAAGAGGTGAAACCGGATCCTGCAGCTAAAAAGCCGTTCCAGCAAGGCGGTGGCGGTAACAGGGATCAGCGCGGCAACAATAATAACAATGCCGGAGGCGGCGGCTTCAGAGGTGGAGACAGAAGGCATCATCAGCATCCTAGAGAAGAAAAGCAAATTGACGAAAAAGCGATCCAGGATAAAATACGCGAAACACAGGCTAAATTAAGTGGCGGCGGCAATAAGCAGAAAGCCATGAGGGCCAAAGCGCGCAGGGATAAGAGAAATGAGGCCGAAGATGCAATGAATATAGAAGCCGGCGATAATAAATTACAGGTAACTGAATTTATTAGTGTGAGCGAGCTGGCCAGCCTGATGGATGTAAGCTTTGCCGATGTGATCAGCAAATGTATGGGCTTAGGTATCATGGTGTCTATTAACCAGAGACTGGATGCGGAAGTTATTGAGCTGGTGGCGAGTGAGTTTGGCTATGATGTAGAGTTCATCGACATGGAAAAGCAAATGGAGATGGAGGATGATGAGGATGAAGAAGATGATGCAGAAAGCCTGAAACCCCGCAGCCCTATTGTGACCATCATGGGTCACGTTGACCATGGTAAAACATCATTGCTTGACTATATCCGTAATGCAAATGTGGTAGCGGGTGAGGCCGGCGGTATTACCCAGCACATTGGTGCGTACCGTGTGCAGGTAGGCGAGGGAAGGGAAATTACCTTCCTGGATACTCCGGGTCACGAAGCCTTTACGGCCATGCGTGCGCGTGGTGCCAAGGTTACCGATATCGCGGTGATCGTTGTAGCGGCCGATGACGCGGTGATGCCCCAGACAAAAGAGGCCATCAGTCACGCGCAGGCAGCAGGTGTTCCGATGATTTTTGCGGTAAACAAAATCGATAAAGACGGCGCCAACCCAACCAGGATCTACGAGCAGCTATCTCAAATGAATATTCTGGTAGAAGAATGGGGTGGTAAATTCCAGAGCCAGGAGCTTTCGGCCAAACAAGGATTGAATATTGATAAGTTACTGGAGAAAATATTGCTGGAAGCAGAACTGTTAGAGTTGAAAGCCAATCCTGAAAGAGAAGCTACCGGAACTATTATTGAGGCATCGTTGGATAAAGGCCGGGGATTCGTAGCTACCCTCCTGGTAGAGAACGGTACTTTAAAACAGGGAGACCTGGTGGTGAGTGGTCAGTACTTCGGGCGCGTAAAAGCTATGTTTAACGAACGTAACAAAAGGCAGGATACTGCAGGACCTTCTGCACCGGCCGTGATACTGGGTTTAAACGGTGCTCCGCAGGCAGGTGAGAAATTTAAAGTATACGAAGATGAGTCGGAGGCTAAAGATATAGCCAACCGCAGGGCGCAGATCCTACGTGAGCAGGGTATGCGTACCAAGAAGCATATTACACTGGATGAGATCGGACGTCGTCTGGCATTGGGTAACTTTAAAGAGCTGAACATCATTATTAAAGGTGATGTGGACGGTTCGGTAGAGGCCCTGAGCGACTCATTACAAAAACTTTCTACAGAAGAGATACTGGTTAACGTAATACACAAAGGTGTGGGCCAGATCAATGAGAGCGATATTGTGTTGGCGGAAGCTTCTGATGCCATTGTGATTGCCTTTAACGTGAGACCTTCTTCACAGGCTTCAAGGCTGGCAGATAATGCAGGTATTGAGATTAAGATGTACTCGGTAATTTACCAGGCTATCGACGAAGTGAAGAGTGCGATGGAAGGTATGATGGAGCCAACGGTGAAAGAGAAAATTACGGCTAATGTGGAAGTAAGAGAAGTGTTTAAATTTGATAAAGCTACTGTAGCCGGTTGTGTTGTGTTAGATGGAAAGATCAAGCGCGATAATAAAGTGAGATTGATACGTGATGGTATTGTAATTTACCCGATTGGTGAAAATGCTGTAGCAGAGCTGGGCTCTCTGAAACGCTTTAAAGATGATGCGAAAGAAGTGTTGACAGGTATGGAGTGCGGTCTTACTATCAAAAATTACACAGATATCAAGGTAGGAGATATCGTAGAGTCTTACGAACTGGAAGAAATAAAGAGAACATTGTAATAACAAATGGGGGGTGGTGAGTAGTAAGTAGGGAAATAGAATAGCTTCACCTACTGGCTACAGGCTATCCCCCGTTTACTTTTCTTAAACAAACTTTTGTTAAATGCACTGTTCAGCTTCATTATTGTATAAGGGCTGATTAATTTTGAGTTATGATCAAATATTTTCTTGCGGGTTTATTTGCTTTAACCCTGAGTTTAACTGCTTTTTCGCAGGGAAAATCACAAAAACTGGTGGTTGACAAAATTTTAGGAGCTGTTGGGGACAGGATCATTTTACAGTCCGATGTCCAAAATCAAATTGCGGATGCCTCACGTAATGGTGATCAGTTACCCGAAGGAGCTGCCTGTTTTATTTTAGAGCAATCCCTGATATCAAAAATTCTGGCCTTGCAGGCAGAGCGCGACTCATTACCTGTTAGTGATGAAGAGGTAGAAGCCAACCTGGATATGCGGGTACGTAACTGGGTAATGCAATTTGGCAGTGAGCAGGCTGTAGAAGATGTAGCCGGTAAAACTATTTTCCAGCTGAAAGACGACTCCCGCCACATGATTAAGGAGCAGATGCTGTCTAATAGAATGAAACAGAAAATAGTAGAAAATGTACATATCACCCCTACCGAGGTAAAAGCATTTTTTGACAGGGTGCCTGCAGACAGTATACCATTCCTGGAATCTGAATTAGAGATAGGCCAGATTAATGTATATCCCAAAGCTGCTAAAGAAGTAGAAGAGTATATTTATAACGAGATGATGAACTACAGGAAGCAGATTGAAGCGGGAACATTAACCTTTGAAGCAGCCGCAAAAAAATATTCAGAAGATCCGGGTAGCAGGGATAGAGGTGGAGCTTATGAAGTAAACAGGAATGATAAAGACCAGCTCGATCCGGTGTTCCTTTCCACGGCGTTCAGACTGAAAGCCGGGGAGTTATCGATGCCGGTAAAATCAAATAAGTTTGGTTACTTCCTGATACAATCAGAAAGCAGGCGTGGTGATAATGCCAAAGTAAGGATGATATTGAGAATACCTCCCGTAACAAAAACGGAGCTGGATGCAGCAAAAGTCAAATTAGACTCTGTAAGAACGGAGATCGTTTCAGGAAAGATATCTTTTAAAGATGCTGCCTACAAGTATAGCGAAGATGAAGCGGTGAAAAGCTATGGTCCTTTTGTTTTAAATCCTGACGGATCTACTTATGTGCATATAGATCAATTGCCTGATAAAGATATGGTACAGGCGTTGGCTACATTGAAAGAGGGCGATTACTCCCAGCCTTTAACTTTTACTAATGAACAGGGTAAGCAGGGTGTAAGAATTTTATACCTGAAGTCGAAAACAGAGCCGCATAAAATGAACCTGAATGACGACTATAATAAAATTGCCAGTATGGCGCTCGAAACAAAAAAGCAAAGAGCGCTAGACGATTGGTTAACCAAGAAAGTGCCTACTTTTTATGTTTTGGTAGACCAGGAGGCAGCGGCTCAGTGCCCTAATTTACAGAAATACGGAGCTAACGGCAGCAGAGGGTTCTAATAAAATATTCAGATATATATAGTGCAGGTTGATGGGCAAGTCTCATCAACCTGTTTTTTTTGTTAGATAGAAATAATGTTTTGAGGTACAAACAAAACCGGTGAAAACAGGTTGAATTATATTTTAATGGACGATGAACGAAGGAAATAGTATATGATCCTTTTCTAAAACATTAAAGAATTGAGGAGCATTAAGGGTGAAAGTTGTACAGATATTAGAACTTAACTAACCTTAACTCCTTAATGGTTTTATATTGTAAACCATAATAAATGAGATAAGCTTACTTTTTATCCTTCAATAAAACTTTTTTTAAAAACATTAAGGATTTGAGGCGCATTAAGGGGGAAAGTTGTACAGGCATTAGAACTTAACAAATCTTATTCCCTTAATGGTTTTTTATATTGCAAACCGTTAATACATGAGATAAGCTTACTTTTTATCCTTTCTAATAGAACATTTTTTAAAAACATTAAGGAATTGAGGCGCATTAAGGGGGACAGTTGTACAGGTATTAGAACTTAACTAACCTTAACCCCTTAATGTTTTTATATTGTAAACATAATACATGAGATAAGCTTACTTTTTATCCTTTCTAATAGAACATTTTTTAAAACATTAAGGAATTGAGGCGCATTAAGGGGGAAAGTTGTACCGGTATTAGAACTTAACTAACCTTATTCCCTTAATGGTTTTTTTATATTGCAAACCGTTAATACATGAGATAAGCTTACTTTTTTCCTTTCTAATAGAGCATTTTTAAAAACATTAAGGAATTGGGAACATTAAAAATAAAGGTTGCACAGGTATTAGAACTTAACTAACCTTAACTCCTTAATGGTTTTTTATATTGTAAACCGTTAACAAATAAGAGATGGGATGAGCTTACTGTTTATTCTTTTTCTTAGAAAAGCTGATCAATAATGCCGGTAATAAGATCAGGTTGGTAACAGTAGCGGTTACTAATGTTATGGACGTAAGCCAGCCCAAGGCCTCAGTACCCCCAAAACCGCTGAAACAAAAAATCACAAAGCCCGCAATTAATACCATCGAGGTATAAATAATACTGATGCCGGTACTATGAATGGTTTGTATCACCGTGCTTTGCACATCATTATCGTGATAGGTTAATTCCTGCTTATAATTAACCAGGAACCGGATGGTAATATCTATCGCGATACCCAGGGCTACACTAAAAATAAGTACAGTACTGGGCTTAAGGGGCACACCGGCCCAGCCCATAATACCCGCTGTAATAACCAGAGGGATAATATTAGGGATCAGGGAGCACAGCAGGATACGGAACGACTTAAAGAGATACAACATACAAAGGGCTATCAATAGAAAAGCCCAGAAAATGCTTTCCTTCAAACCATTGATGATAAATCGACCTCCTTCAAGAAACGCAATGCTACTGCCCGTGAGCGATACATTATATTGATCTTTGGGAAACAGCTCGTTAGCCCTTTTTTCTATACCTGCTAAAAGGCCCGGCAACGCATGGGTACCTACATCGGCCATGTTTACACTTAGCCTGGCTTCCTGTTTCGCACTATCCATAAACCGTGACACCAGTTTGGTAAACGAATCATCACTTCCACCATTACTACCAGCACTGCTGGTTTTCATATTCAGGTATTGGGCCAAGCCAGGTAAATCAAATTCAGAAGGCATTGAATAATTGCTGCTATCACCATCATAAAATGCCTGTTTGGCAAACTTCAATCCTTCTACAAGACTCAAAGGCCGCGCTATTTCTGGTCTTGAAGAAAGATATTGAGTAAACGAATCGATCTTCACCAGGTTTTTAAAGTTCCTCGTTACACCAAATTTCTTTTTGGTATCTATCACAATTTCCAAAGGCATAACACCCTTAAAGTTCTTTTCAAAAAACTTCAGATCGGTATAAATCTTATCAGTTTTAGGCACATCGTCCACCATGTATGCATTGCTCTGCAGCCTGAAAGTACCAGCCGCTGCTATTACTACAAGTATGGCTGTAACGATATAAATTAGTTTTCTGTGTGCTAAAGACCATTTCTCTAAACGGTCCAGCCAGCGGTTCAGTCGTTGATTATTCAGGTATTTGGTATGCTTTTCCTTTGGAGCAGGCAAAAAGTACAGTACAATGGGGATCAATATCAGGGATATGAAGAACAACAGCATGATATTAATACCAGCCACTGCTCCAAACTCCTTTAAAATAGCGCTCTTGGTCAATGCAAAAACAGCAAAACCGATAGCCGCGGCCAGGTTACAAAACAGCGTTACAATACCCATGCGGCTCACCATATCTACGATAGCATTTTTTTTCTTCTGCTGCACCGGAACTTCTGGTCCTGTATGCGCCTGCTTTTTCCAGCTGGTATGGTATTTATTCAAAAAGTAAATACAGTTAGGAATACCAATCACTACAATTAATGGTGGTATTAAAGCGGTTAACAGGGTGATTTTATAGCCCATTATATGTATGGTACCTAAGCAGAAAAGAACGCCAATGATCACCACACCCAAAGACAACAACATGGAGCTTACCGACCTGAAGAAGAGCAATAATATAACAGCAGAAAGCAGGATAGAGGCAGTGAGGAAATAACGCATTTCATTGGCTATACGTGTGGCCAGTACCGTTCGTATATAAGGTAGCCCGCTTAACTTCACTTCAACATTGGTTGCCTTTTCGAAATTAGCTATCTGAGCGGTTACTTCGTTGATGGTAGCATCTCTTTTTTTCGAGTTAATGATTTCGGGATCCATGGTTAATCCCATCAAATAAGCTTTGGACTCAGCATTATACAGCAAGCCTTTATAAAACGGCAGGTTGAGAAAACTGGCGGCGCCTTCATTAATTTGCGCCTGGTTGAGTGGTGCGGCGGTGAATATTTTTTGGGCCTGTAGTTTTTCGCTGGCTGAGTCTTTTACCAGGTTTACTGCACCGGGAATCGCTATAATATCAATAACCCCCGGTATTTTTTTAAGGTTGTTCTGAAGTGAAACATAGGAGTTGAAAACCTTTTCTGTAAAAAAATGGTCGGTTTGAACTCCCACAACCATTAGGTTACCATCCTGTCCGTATTTCTTTTTAAATTCCTGGTAAGCTATATTAACCGGGTGGTCAGTAGGAATAGCCCTGGTAAACTCATATCCCAATTCTGCTTTACTTCCCCAGTAAGCAAAGAGGGCGGTAATGGCAGTTAGTAGTATTAAAAGAACGAATCTGTATTTAATAATGGCTTTACCCAGCTTTTCCCACATAAAATATATTTATTGTGTTTTTTTAGACGATGTTTAGTTTTTAAACTGTTGTTGTCTGCAACTTCTGTCGTGATATTGGCAAAGAAAAAGAAAAAACAATGCCAACACATAGTTTTTTTGAGAGATGTGTCAATAAGAGTACCCGCAATTCTTTGCCAACCCGATGATTAAAATTTACCTTGCAGTACTATTTTTTTATAATTGACCGATAAAATTCATAAAACGAAGGGCATCGTGCTTCGTACTGTTAAGTATGGAGAAACCAGTATCATCGCGTCGGTGTACACCGAGTTGTTTGGGCTACAATCCTATTTATTGAACGGAATACGGAGTTCTTCGAAGAAGGGCGGCTCCAGGATTGGCTTCTTTCAGCCGGCAGCTTTATTGGATATGGAAGTGTACCACAATGAATTTAAGCAGCTCAACCGTATAAAAGAATACAGGTTTGCAACGGTATACCAACAAATTTTTACTGATGTGCTTAAAAATGGCGTGGCATCCTATATGGTAGAGCTGCTGAGCAAATGCTTAAGGCAGCCGGAAGATAATTTTGGATTATTTGCTTTTGCTGAAGATTGTCTTATTGCCCTTGACCGGTGCGATGATAAGGTAATGGCCAACTTTCCTGTTTTTTTTGCGGTACAGCTAACCCATTTCTTGGGTTTTCTACCCCAGGGTATGAATCCAGATATCGATCAATCGGGCGAATGGGTATTTGACGTACAGGAAGGTATTTTTACTGACGCCCCTATTTTTCACCATTTAAGTCTTGAAAAAAGATACGCCTCCATACTGGCTGAGCTTTTACAGGTGCGCCAGCCGGGTGAGTTATCAGAAATCAACGCCAATGCTGAAGCCAGGCGTAAAATACTGGATTTAATGGAAGTGTATTATAGCCTGCATGTGCAGGACTTTGGCAACATGAGAACCTTGCCGGTTTTAAAAGAGATTATGAGGTAACGTATTACCGCTTCCTGCGTTTCTGGTTTATTTTGTACATAACATGCCTGGTGGGTTGGGTTACCCATTTAAATGTACGGGAGAAGCGGCCGTCTGTAGGGTACTTCCTGTTAGGCGTAAGGTTATTAAAAATAAGGGCCACTAATAACAATATCAGCCCGCCCGTTAAAACAGGCGATAATACATACCAGTACCCTAGTGCTTTTACTTTTTCCGATCCTATTACGGCAATCAAAGCAGTAGCCCCACCGGGAGGGTGCAGGGTTTTGGTTATTTGCATGGCTATGATCGAAAAAGCTACGGCCAACGGTGCTGTCAGCCAAATAACAGGCGGACATAATTTGGCAATAGTTACGCCCAGCAAAGCGGATATGACATGGCCGCCAATCAGGTTCCTGGGTTGTGCCAATGGACTTTGAATACTACCATAAATAAGAACTGAAGAGGCCCCAAAAGAGCCGATCAGGAATAGATTATCACTTTCCGAAAGTTTGGTTTGTAGCAGGGCAATGATGCCAATTCCAAAAAAAGCGCCTAAGAAAGACCAGAAGTGCTCTCTCCCGTCAATCAGCGTTTCTTTATATGCAACGTAACGGGCAATTCTATATCCTCTTTTAATTTTTGCTTTCATTGGTACATTCATTCTTCAGTGATCGGGTCCTATCGGCCGTTATCTTTACGTGTCGTCCAGATCATCTCACAGAACCGTTTCATCTGTTTAATTATTCATTTCCGGGGTGGCAAAGTTCCTGTTTCAAAACAGTTTGACCAAATATTGGGTATTAATGAAATGAAAGACTTTGTTTCAGGGCCTTGAGCTGCGCCAATCCCTTAGCAGGCATTTAACGGGCATATGAATAAAATACCCATTATTGGAGCAGGTATCAGGGGCTAACAACCGCCGTATTTTTGAAAAGCTAAGGAGTAGCTAACCAAGTTTGTGCGCCCCGTTGTTGGTAATTTGCACCATTCCGGGCCGTTTGCCTTTTTCAAAACTACCATATTGATCTGCTATTTTCAGCGCTTTTGCGCCATTGCTCGTGGCCCATTGCAGCATGAGTTCTAATGGGATGTCTGGGTGAGCTTTACGCAGGGTCTGGATTTCTTCCCAGATACTTAACTGGTGATTGGATGCGAGGCTGTCGGTTCCCAAAACTATAGCTGCTTCGTTTTTTACAAACATAGCTATATCAGGCAGCGCACGGCTGATATATTGGTTGGCGTTGGGGCATAAACACCAGAATACTTCATTGCCGGTTTGGCGGATAAAGGCAAGATCATCTTGCGTTGTATATACATTATGCACCAATACAACCTGTTGCTGTGGCTGAAAATGATGAAAATAGGTTTGCAGGCTGGTTTTCCCGGATGCAGTGAAGCTGTCTGTATTTAATCCCATTGCCTTAAACATATCGGCAAATCCGCCGGTTTTTTGCTGAAACCATAATGTTTCTTCTTCTGTTTCCTGGTTGTGAATTGATAATAGGCCATTATTATCGTGAGCGATCACTTTTTGCCATAACGGTTCAGATACCGAATAAGGGGCGTGCGGTGTAATGGAAACCTGTTGGGGTCCGAACTGTTTGGCGAACCCGTTATATATATGCTGATAGGAATTAAAGTTCTGATCGGCTAACTGCGGGTTAAAGCCCATTGCCTCAATAAAATGATGGTAGTAGATATTCCTTTTTTGTTTTTGCGCCAGCGTGTGGAGGGTATTGCTGATATCGCCCACTGCTACGATCCCGTTTTGTTGCATGGAAGCTTCGGCTGTTTCAATAGCAGCGAGAATATCTGCTTCCGAAAAATTCCGCTTTTGCACCACCTGTCTTACAAAGGCCGGCAGGCCGGTACCCTCTTCAATATGGCCTTTCAGGTGGCTTAATTCCAGGTGACAATGGCAATTGATGAATCCGGGGGCCAAAATGCCTGCAACTGTTTCAATGTCCCCTCCTGCCGCATCGGGTTCAATGATATTTTCCACCATTCCATCTTCTGACAGCACTAAAACCTGGCGTTCCCTGAAACGGTAGCCATCGAATAACAAATCTGCTTGTAACTTCTTAAAAGGCATCTTGTAAAATGATTTAACTTTGCACCCCCGAAAGGAACTCATCCGGACGGGATTGGCTGGTATGGGCAGGTAGCCCGTGTAAAAGTAAGCGAATTTATATGTTAGATAAACTGGAAGCGATAAAGGCAAAATACGATCAACTGGGTGTGGCGTTGACTAACCCCGAAATTGTGAGCGACAACAAAAAGTTTGCCGCCACCAGTAAGGAGTACCGTGGACTGGAAAAAATCGTAAATGCGTATAAAGATTATACAAGATTGCTGGATGATATAGATTTTAACAAGGAAGCATTAAACGGCGATGATGAGGAGCTGCGTGAGCTGGCGAAGCTGGAGACTGCTGACCTCCAGGAGCGTAAAGAAGCATTGGAAGCGCATATCCGCCAATTGCTGATTCCAAAAGATCCGCAGGACGGCAAGGTTCAGGAAAAGTGTCTTTAATAAAATCGGTATCAATTGCCCCATCCACCACCACGTGTGCCACATGAATATTTTTCGG
>JBCNOR010000124.1:0-10602 GCA_039593785.1 Niabella sp.
CAGGTGCTGCTTTGCGTATTGTTGGGTATTTCAGACGGAAGCGTGCCCAGCCGGGGATATAGTGCATACATATTTTGATTGTCTTCTGACCAATGATCGTCAGCAAATGCTTTTAAGATCTGCGCGGGTGCACCTACAAGGTTGCTTCCGCCCTGTACAGTAAAATCCCTGATAAAAGGACTGATCTGGTCCGGGTACATATAAAGAGTGGCCCGTGCCTGTCCTGTAAACCTAAGGCCCAGATCAAAACTTTTATAATTAACGGTAAGACCAAAACCATAGTTAATCTGAGGACTGTTGGGCAAACCAATCGGTACCATGTCTGCAGTATTGATGATTCCGTCCTGGTTTATATCCCTGTATTTGATGTCTCCGCCCCGGGCACCTAAACCAGAAGATCCAAATAATTGTTTGGGAGAGGCTGCGGCTTCTTTATCATCTACAAACAGGCGCTCGGCAATATAACCCCAGCGCTGGCCAAGGCTCTGGCCGGTTCGTCTTCGCCAGTATTCTGCTCCGTAGTCTGCCTCTTCAAAATAATCGTATTTACCTGCGGCATAAGTACCATTGGTCATAATCACCATATTCAAATCCTTCGAAAATGACTTTTTATAATTTAGTGTAAGGTCTACCCCCTTCGAAGTTGCCTTGCCAAGGTTACTGCTAAGCGTTGTCTCCAATCCAAAACTATTGGGTATTTGCCGGGCCTGCAGGATATCAGTCGTTTTCCTGGTCCAGTACTCTCCTATAAAATCAAGGGACTTGAACAAAGTAAACTCAATGGCATAGTTTTGAATTTTGCTGATCTCCCATGATATTTCCGGGTTGGGATAACCATTAATCGTAACTCCGGGTCTGCTGTACCCGTTATTAGTACCAAAGGAAGCACCTGCGCTACCGTTTTCCAGGTTTACGTTAGAAATATAAAAAAACCTTTGTGAGCTGATATCATCATTACCAGACATCCCGTAACTGCCTCGTAATTTCAGCATAGTGATAACAGAGCTGATCGAACTTTGCTCCCAAAATTGTTCCTTGCTGATCACCCATCCACCCGAAATACTTGGAAAGAAACCAAACCGGTGTGAAGGATCAAATCTTTCTGAACCGTTATAGCCAAAATCGAACTGCAGGTTATATTTATTCCGGTACCCGTAACGGGCGCTGCCGGCATAAGTCAGGTTTCTGCTGGGTAACACTCTCGAAAAATCAGTGACGTTTGCAGGGTTGAGATTTTGTTGCCGGTTTACCACCAATGATCCATTTACATTATGATCGCCGAAACTCCGGTCGTAGTTCAGTATTCCCTGCATTTGTATAAAGGAACTGGATGCCCGGTCGCCCGCTGATATGGCCAGGTATTCGGTAGGAACACCATTGGAGCCGGAAGCCCGTCCGCCGGTAAAGGGCAACCCCGATACTTTGTTCAACTGAAAAAGCGTATAATCATTGGCGGCACGGTCGTAAGAACCTACCGTATAATAGAAGGGATTATAGGTCATGGTATAGGAAACCTGCGCAAAACGGTTGGTGGAGAAAAAGCCGCTGAAGCTAAGGCCTTTGATGATCATATCCAGATTCTGATTCAATCGTAGGGTTGCACTCAGGCGGGAGCTATTCATGGTGCGGTAACCGCGCATCATCTGGGCATAGGGATTGGGGTATCCTACTCCCTGTGCAGGCAAAAAGATAGTTCCCTCTCTGTTAGGAGACGCCCCGTTAAAATTACCAAACAAAATATGCTTTGTCTGTTCGTTAACCTTATCGGGCGCGTAGTAGGCTGGAAAGAGCACCGGGCTACTATGTGTAGCCATAAAATATAAATCGGTAGCAAAACCATTGGCATCATCGGTAATAGGCCCCTGGTAATCATTAAACGTCCCCCAGAGATCAACACTCAATTTGGTGGTCCTGGTAAGGCTGATATCTACGTTCGATCTTAACTGGTAATTTTTAAACTTGATCCCTCCCTTAAAAATATTCTGATCGCTCTCTCGCAAAAGTCCATTGTCCTGGCTGTAAGAGCCGGATACAGTATACTGAGTTGCCTCACTTCCACCGGCCACGCTCGCGTTTACCTTTTGGGTCCGGGAAAACTTCCTGAACATCAGATCAACCCAATCAACCGCGGGATAAACATAAGGGTTACCATCAGGGGCGCCCTCCAGCGTACGTTGCGTAAAATAGATCTTATCTGCGCTAAACTGGGGCACCTGGTTGGGATTTCGGGTGAGCTGTGCTTCATTATACAACTTCATATAAGTAATCGGGTCCGCTAATTCGAGGTTCTGGGTAGGTGTAGACAGAGAATTATCATAACGCACGCTGTAACTGGGCTTGCCTACCTTCCCCCGTTTGGTAGTGACGAGGATCACCCCGTTGGCGCCGCGCGAGCCATAAAGCGCGGTAGCGCTGGCGTCTTTTAGTATGGAGAATTCAGCTATATCATCTACCTGCAACCGGGCAAGATCATCTGTAGTCAGTTCAATATTATCTATCAAAATAAGAGGGTTTTGCCTGAACCCAAAAGAGGTTACCCCTCTCACAAAAAAATCTGCGTTATCGAAACCCGGCTGTCCGCTACTTTGGAAGCCGATGACACCGGCCACCTGGCCTGCCAGCGCTGCGGTCAGGTTGGATGCAGGTGTTCGCAACTGATCTGGTTTAATAGTAGATACGGACCCGGTGACCGACTCCCGCCTTACCTTTTTTCCATAGGCCGTTACAATAACCTCGTCATCTGCAGATATCACTTTGGGAAGCAGGGTAATATTAACATTGGCAGCTCCCTCTGCACCTACCTTATACTGATAGTCAGTATATGATACCGCGGAAAAAATAAGCGTGCTGCCAGCAGGAGCATCTATAACAAACCGGCCGTTGTTGTCGGTTTGAGAGCCTGCGCTGCTTCCCTGAACTGTAATGCTCACATTTGCCAGGGGTGCATGGGATGAATCCGTTACCGTACCAACAACCGTGATCTTTTTCTGGCAGAGCGCAGGCAGCACACCGAAAGAAAAAGCCAATACCATAGCCATCTTCAATACGCTGAAGACCTTGTTTAAAGCAATCATGTAAATAATCGTTAGAAGTTAGTATTAAGTTTAAGCAGTTACAAAGTAATTCGATCAACCCCTGAAAGGAAATAGTACAACCATCATTTTAGATGGACAATCCCATAATTGATATAAGATCGTATTGCCTGTAAAATCAAATCCCGGAGCAGTTAAAAAGCTCTATTTTCTTTGTAAAGAGCCCTGTTTAAATGGATTTTATTATTATTTACCTATACTATCCTACTTTTTTTGACAAAATGACAATTATAAATAGCTCCAAATCCGGGCGTGGAAAACCACATTGTAGTTTCATCTATGCGGCAAAAGGCTGTTTAATGGACAATACAAGTATCAAAGCGTTTTACATTCCGGCTTATAAAACAGAAAATTTTCGGGAAAATAAATAGGATGCGTAGATTTCGCATAGCAATACAAACCTCTAAGTATTACCCATACTATAAGAGCAAGGTCCCGGTCCCTACGGCTTGCTATTCCTTCAGCCCCATTTCTTTCCAGCCCACTTCACGGTACTGTTCCGGCGACATGGTCATATACTTTTTAAAGATCCTGGAAAAATAATAAGGGTCCTGGTAGCCCACCTCCAGGGCCACATTTTTTATCTTCATATTACTGTTATGGAGCAGCTTGCAGGCTACCTGTATTTTCAATTGGATAAAATAATCCATGGGCGACCTGCCGGTGGCTGACTTAAACATTTGGGTAAGATAAGAAGCGGATATAGATTGCCTGGCCGCCATTTCGGAAACAGTAAGCGTCCGGTTCAGGTTCAATTTCATATCCTTTATTGTTTCGGCAATTAATACATCTTTAGTCGATAATGTATCAGGAGTGCCTGAAAAATTAAGTCCTGAAAAAAGAAAGCTTGCGATGAACGGATATAGTAAAAAATTAGCGTTGCATAGGTTGGGAATAGTATATCCCATTTCCAGGCTCCGGTACATGGTTTCCCATGTTTCTATTATTTTTTCATTAAAAGGTATGGGCCTTGCGCCCCTTGAATTGGTAATAGCAAAAAGCTGGTTTAATTCTTTTAGCAGCGAACCGCTGAAATGCACCCATAGTATCGTCCAGGGATCCTGCTCATCCGCTCCATATCTCATATAGCGGGTTCCTGCCGGTAAAATCACGTATTCATTCGCTTTAACTTCATAATAATCCTTTCCTAAAACATACCATCCCCTGCCTTGCTGACAATAAATTAAAATATTATCAGTACAGCCGTTCCTTCTTTCCCTGTAATGAAAAGAAGCCTTAGGGAAATATCCTATCTGGCTGATATAAAGCTGGGATAATAGCGGGTTTTGCCTGATGGCACTTTTTAGTAATTGTGGTGGCAACATGATCATCCGTTGCCCCAGAAATCCATCTCTTCTTTTATGAGCGATCATTTATTTAATCTGTTTAGCTATCGCTATTTTTGTCATCAAAAAGGCATTACATACCGGTATAAAATTCTAATACCGGGCTCCCGGGTTAGGGTGATGGTCCCGGGTGATTCAACCAGCCGGCTTCTATTTACTTATACGATAACCAACTACATTAGTTGACAGGCCAGAGGATTGAGCTAAGCTTACACAAGTATAATATTTTTTCTATACTTCAAACTTATTAATACTAACGATAAAAAAATACCCCTTTAGCAAGGGGCATTAAGATAAGTAAGGAAATAATATTAATCAAATTTAAGATCATCTATAAACCGGTTAATATCTTCTTTTGTTTCACCGGTACGTTTTTGGATACGCCCGATTATTTCATCCTCCTTTCCCTCTTCGTATAACAGATCATCATCCGTGAGATCTGCCCACTTTTGTTTCAGATTCCCTTTCACAAGGTTCCAATTTCCTTTTACCTGGTCTGTAAACTTACTCATAGTTATAAAGTTTATAGGTTAATAAAATCCGTGTTTATCACGGAGACTTTATCCACCTATGCCAAGTACTGTACCATAAAAGCTGCGGCCCTGGCTTTTAACATTTTTTTCATGGACCTTACTGTGGAGTTTCTATGTAACTACTTCTTTCTTAATCGGCAGTGTAAATGAAAATGCTGCGCCCTGACCATCTTCGCTTTGCACACCCAGCTCACCGCCATGCTTTTGTATGATCTGGGCCGTAATATATAGCCCTAATCCCATGCCCTGGTAAGTACTCATCATCTTTGTTCTGCTGCGAAAGAATTTTTCAAAAATCTTTTCCTGATCCGCAGCAGCGATACCAGGTCCTTCATCCTGCACTGTAATCCTTACCGCGTTCTCTTCCAGTTCGGAGGAAACGGTAATAGTAGTATGAGCCGGTGCATACTTAACTGAGTTGGACAAAAGATTGGTCATTACCTGGGCCAAACGCTCACGGTCGCCCGGTACTGCCGGAAGCTTTCCCAAGTGGCAAACAAACCGGTGACCGGTAGTTCGCTTAATTTCATCTACCCGCTCAAGCAATAAACTGTTTATATCTACATTTTCAGATGCGAGCTGCAACTGTCCCTCCGATATCCGGCTGGTGTCCAGCAAATGCCTGATCAATGTCGTAAGCCGGTCTATTTGCTGATTCAAACGCGAAAGCAGGTAGCTGTTTTGCTTGTCCCCCAGTTGCTCCATACTTTCTTTAACGATTTCGGCATAAGCTTTCATACTGGTAACCGGCGTTTTCAGCTCGTGACTGGCGATACCAATGAAGTCGTCTTTCAGCCGAAGCAATTCTTTTAATTGCTGCTCACTCTCACGTAAAGCGGTTTCGGCAGCTTTACGTTGCGTAATATCAATTACAACGGCCACTACCGACTTTATATTCCCCTGCTGATCTGAAATACCGGCCACACTTACATTCGCCCAGAACTCGGAACCGTCTTGACGAAACATCCGCTTTTCAGACTCAAAGGATCTGCCTTCAGCTACCAGTTTACCGAATTTCTGTATAGTAGCTTCCCTGAATTCGGGAACGGTCATATCCAGTACATTTACACCAATCCCTTCATTTTTACCGAGCCCGAAAAGCTGGGAGGCTTTTTCATTTAAGAATGTGATACGACCGTCCAGATCGGCACCGAAAATGCCAACGCTTGTCTGGCTTACGATAGCCCGGTTATGCTCCTCGCTTTTCCGTAATGCCTCTTCTGAGATCTTTTGCGCTGTAATATCGGTAAACAAAACCGCCACCTTACGCTCTTCCGGCGCTCCTACCCGGAAAGCATATAAATTAAAGGTTCGCTGAAAAGCATCTGATCGTTGTTCAAAACGGATACTTTCGCCGGTGTCTGCAACCTTACCATAAATATCAAACCAAACCTGTTCGATACCGGGTGTTAGCTCCAGAATCGTTTTCCCGGTTGCATTCACCAAGCCATTGTGCCGTTCAAATGCAGGATTCACTTCAAGAAATCGCCAGTTGTCCGCCCGTCCATCTTTATTATACAGCATTTGTATAATACAATACCCCTCATCCATATTATGAAACAGGGTCCGATACTTATCTATGGCCAGCGACGCATTTTTTCCTGCATCCTCATATTCAGCATCGGGCTGCTTATGGTTTAGTTTTTCGATAGTGATGAGCAGCTGGCATGGTTCACCTTCAGCGTCTCTCTTCAAAACCCTGCTCTTTGCATAAAGAGATACCCATCGGCCGGAACGATCCTGGTGCCTGTACACAACAGATTGGTGGTCATTAGCATGTTGCAGGTTCGTATAAAAGCCCCGGATCTTTAAATAATCTCCGGGATGATAAAGGGAAAAGCTGTATGCGGCAGACATGGATGTCAGCTCCTGTTCACTAAAACCAAGCGAGATACGTATATCACAATTATTATAAATCACTTCCCTGGCAGGAATATTAACGATATAAGTGGCAGGGGCTAATACCGCGGCATTTGCTTCAACAAATGGTAAATGCGATTGAGTTCCTGTAAGTGTTTCAGGCATAGTAAAAGCGGTTTAGGGCTCTCGCTCTGTGGCGATCTTTTGTTTTGCTGGAACAAGGGCAAATGTCATGCCTCAATGAAACAGCCCTATAACTTTTCTTGAATCACTCTTGTACACACCCAACACCCAACCTCCCGGGCTGTAGTATCAATAATCCAAAAACGGGAAAAATCCCGTTTTTTTCGATGCCTGATTATAATTTCTTTGTGCAGCCCTCATAGCCCTTGCCTGGTTTGAACGGATTCACCTGTTCTTACCGGGCATTTTCTTCTGATTAGTAACCCTGAACAACCTCAGGAGTCGTCTCCAGCAATTGTACAATACATTGTCTTTTACCGGCCGGCACCGGTAATTTTATATAAGCCTGAAGCATGAGGCAGCAGGTGTTGCTTCAGGTTTCCCGAAACGACCCCCAGCTTTTCACCGGTCCACAGGTTAACAACCTTAGCTTTGCTTCCAAGCCCCAATTCTGTTAACGACACTTTGATTTCAGCAGCTTCCTTACCGTCTGCAATATTAAACAAGGCCAGGTATACTTCACCGGACTTAGGATGCCGCGATGTGATCGCTACTTTGTTATCTGCCTGGAAGAGCTGTTTTACACCGGTGGCTTCCCGGTGCATTTTCAGCACTTCTTTATTCGTGAGTAATGATAATGTAAATGCATCATTGCCGGGCAGGTCTCCGCCAAACATTAAGGGAGATTTGAAAATAGTGAAAAGCGTCATCAAACTATATTGCTCATCTCTTGTCAACCGGGTCATCCGATCTTCTCCCCGCTCTCCCCTTATAGAAATACGCCCTAAAGGTATCATGTCACAATCGGGCCAGCCACCCGGTTGTATATACGGATACCAGCCCTGTGCTACTTTTATCAGGTGAGTAACATCTTTCCATACATCCCATACATCGTCCACCATTCGCCACATATTGGCATGTGCCTGTACATGCGTGGCATTTTCAAGAGGTGTTTCACCGGGAGATGTGCTTAACACAATAGGCCTGCCTGTTTGATCGATGGCTTTACGGATCAGCTCAATTTCGCCCTGGTGATAGGGCCTGGACAAATCATCTACCTTAATAAAATCAACACCCCAGGAAGCATACAGGTCCATGATTGAATTGTAATACTCCTGCGCACCTGGTTTATCAGCCAGTACGGTATAATTATCTTTGAGCCATTTACATTGCAGCGCAGTGGTATATATCCCGTCGGCCGTTATATTGGTACCTTTAACAGGCAGCTTTTTTTCAACGGCTTCCTTTGGGATGCCCCGCATAATATGGATTCCAAACTTCAGCCCTTTTTTATGGATGTAGTCTGCCAGTTCTTTAAAGCCTTTACCACCTGCGGCAGAGGGAAAGCGATTCACCGCAGGCTGGTAGCGGCCATACTCATCCAATACATAACGCGGATCGGTTTGGTTATAGCCCCCCGCTTTATCATTTTCAACAAACCAACGAATGTCTACGACTATATATTCCCAACCGTAAGGCTTGAGATATTTAGCCATATAATCCGCATTTGCCTTTACTTCATGCTCCTCAACGGTAGGACCATAGCAATCCCAGCTGTTCCAGCCCATTGGCGGCGTTTGCGCCCATTGTTTAAATGTTTGCGACCGGGCGGGCTGTATAGTTTGCGTCAGTAACATGGCTGCTGCGATGATGAGCTGTTTCCACTTAAGACGATTCCCGTTCATATCTCCTGTTTATTTTTACGTATTCAATAAATTGCTTCCTATTATTTAACCGGCCCCGTTGCTCAAGCAGGCGTCCTTACAAATAGTCCCGCTTACCAAGAGGTGGTATTTTACACAGATATTTATTGAAGCCGGAAACCCGACACATTTTTCTTCTGTATTTTCTCTTCGGACACCTGAGCCATATCTGTTTGTTTCAGCCTTATATTTTTTACAGGAAGTTCCGGGTTTCCATTGATCCTGGCCACGAACTTACCCGACTGTGCCTTTACATGGTTAAGGTATACATCCTGTATGGGTGTCAGCTTTTTTATACGCGTGGGTACAAGGTTGCGCCATTGATACAATACATCCGTATCGATACCCAGGATCCCTTCTTTGATATGATGCGCTGTTACATTCTGAAAGAATATATTTTTAACATAACCACCCATCCGTTCATTGGTTTTAACAAACAGTAAATGCATCAGCTCCTTATTAGTTTCGGCGACCTCGCAGTTCTCAACATATACATTTTCGATACCGCCAGACAGCTCGCTGCCGATTGCTACCAGCTGGTGCCCGTTCTTAACAAAACAGTTACGGATAACAATATTTTTCGAAGGCGTTTTAAGCCGCCAGCCCTCAGGATTCCTGCCTGATTTAACAGCGATCGCATCATCACCCTGGTCAAATTCGCAGTCTTCTACTAATACATTCTGACTCATTTCCGGATCGACACCATCATTGTTATGTCCGTGCGCATATACTTTCAGCTTACGGATCAGGACATTTTTACTCAGATAAGGATGAATGGTCCAGAAAGGGCTGTTGGTAATAGTGATACCTTCGAGCAATACATTTTCACATCGGTTGAACTGTATAAACTGGGGACGCAGGTGCGCGCTGTCATTGACCATCATTCTTTCTTCCGGCGGTGTATAGTCCTGGGCCAGGTTATACAGTCTTTTTATACTCTGCATATGCGCCGGCGGACGACTAAACCATTGTTTCCAGATATCCATTTTTGCCTTAATCTCCCCTTCACCGCTGATCGCTACATTTTTGCATTGATAGGCATAAATTAACGGCGAATAATTCAGGCATTCCATGCCCTCCCAGGTTGAATGAACGGCAGGCAAATAATCTTCAGGAGATTCTGAAAACAACAGCAAAGCTCCTTTACTGATACGCAGGTTGACATTGCTTTTCAGATGGATTTTTTTGGTCAGCCATTCGCCTTCGGGAATCACTACGATTCCTCCTCCGGCAGTGTTCGCTGCATCGATAGCTTTGGCAATGGCTCCCGATGTTTTTTCCTTATCGCCTTTTATTGCGCCAAATGCTGTGATATTAAATTCAGCACATTTGCTAAAATCGGGTGTGCTTATTTTTAGTTGTCCAAAAGGAGTGGTCACTTTTGCTTCATTTACCGGCACTTCACCGCCCTTTTGAAAAGAACACAGTGTGCACGATATACCCAGGAGCAGGACACCGAAACTTATTATTTTCATCATATTCATTGATATCAAGATCCGGGGAAGTAAATAAAAAAGCAGCTTTATCATACAGCGCATCATCGTTAACATTATACCCGGAAGCTACTACGAAAATAAACGCCGGCCTGCTTTAATTATCCTGCTGCATCCTGCCTTAAAACGGCTCCATGATCCAACGGCAATCTCACTTACAACCTGCTCCTACCATTCCATTTTTATAAACGATACGCCTTGTCTTGGCAATTCAAAACGGGTATCGATCCTGCCATTTCGGGGAACATCGATATTTTCAGATCCGATGGATTGCAGTTGTCCTGACTGCTCCAGGGTTTTTACCTGTGCTGCAGCGGGTTGCAGGGGCGAACCCATTTTCTTCCAATGCTCATAGGCGTTACTGTGAGCATCATCTATACGATAATGGGTCA
>JBCNOR010000125.1:0-10548 GCA_039593785.1 Niabella sp.
ATTGGCAAGCCCGGAAACAAGCCGGTAAATGGGCCAAAAGCGCTAATTACGGCAAATTTAAAACAGGATATATAGGGTTGCAATATCATGGCAGCTCTTTATGGTTTAGAAATATAAAAGTAAAACCACTTAAATAATATCAGAACGAAAAGCCATTATTAAAAACAAAAAACAAACTGATGAAAAGGATTGATTTTATAAAAACCTCGGCAGCCGGTAGTTTAGCATTCCTGTTGCCTTTGCCTTCGCTGGCCTCCGGGACCAAAAAACTGAGAGTTGCCCAGGTTGGTTTGGGTATGATGGGTACAGCCGATCTAAAAGATATCGCTTCGCATCCTGCGGTAGAAGTAGTAGCACTTTGCGATGTGGATATGAATAAAATAAACGCTGTAAAGGGTACTTATGCCGGCGCCAAGATTTTTACAGATTATAGAAAAATGTTTGAAAGTATTGGCAATGAGATTGATGCTGTTGTAGTTTCAACACCCGACCATGCACATGCACCGGTATCGCTGATGGCCATGGAGCTGAATAAAAACGTTTATTGCCAGAAACCGCTTACGCACTACATTTCGGAGTCGCGCAAAATGGAACAGGTAGCGGCCCGGAAAAAGCTGGTTACACAAATGGGTATCCAGGTGCATTCTTTTTACGATTATAAACTAGCTACCATACTTATTCAAAAAGGTATTATAGGGAAAGTTAAAAAGGTGATTGCCTGGTCGCCAAAAGTATGGGGATACGACGGGCCCGAACCAGAGGGAAGCGATCCGGTACCGGAAGGCCTGGACTGGAACCTGTGGCTGGGCACTGCCAAAGAAAGACCTTATAAAAAAGGATTTTATCATCCCGGCAACTGGCGCAAATACCTCGACTATGGATGTGGCACTTTGGGCGATATGGGTGTTCATATTTTTGACACTCCGTATAACGCTTTAAAATTAGGCGTTCCATTAACCGTAACAAATGAATGCCGTCCGCCTAATGGTTTCGGGCATCCCGAAAAGAATCATGTTGTATATGTTTTCCCCGGCACACCTTATACCGCTAAAACGCTGGAGTGGGTTTGGTACGATGGTAAAGGAGCGCCGGAATTGCAGGAGGAATTGAAACTTCCCAATGGTGAAAAGTTGCCGGACCAGGGGGCTATGTTTATTGGAGAAAACGGGCAGCGTCTTTTATTACCGCATTTCATGCAACTTCCCAAGCTGATTATTAATGGCGCTTACCAAACCATTGATATCAAAAAGTATGATACCAAAGGCGAAGCAGGTAAACCAACGGTTAGCTATGACGTCGAAGGTGAGAAGCATTATCACGAATTTGTAGACGCCTGCTTGGGCAAAGCCAAATGCAGCGCTCCATTCTCGTACTCTGCGAAACTCACAGAAGTTATTTTGCTGGGTGTAATAGCTGCCCAGTTTCCCAACAAAACTTTGAACTGGGATGGTAAAAATGCACGGTTCAAAGAAACTGAAGCCAACAAATTCCTGGAAGGTCAGTACCGGAAATTTTAATTTTTAATAAACAGGTATCAAAAATTATTATTACAAATGGTTTAATCTCTCCTTCCTGCCAGTGGAGACAATGACCAGAGTATGCTGAGATTTGTGTCTCACAAACCAGTCGGATCTATTCCAATAAAATTGATGCCGGTCTATTATTACAGACAGAGATTCATTTAAACATGAAGCCCGACACTTTGAAAATGTCGGGCTTCTTTTATCACTTATACTTCTGCTATTTTGTGAACAACCGCCACTCACCCAGCTGGAAGGACCCAGCTCCATTATTTTGAGTCACAGCCAAACGGTAATACTTGTAGGGTGTGGTGTTCGTAAAGTCAAAAATCCGGTAGGTGCTGCGATGGCTGAACATTTCACCGGTACGTGTGTCAACCGTTGTCCAATCAACAGCATTATTAGACCCCGATAGTGTCCAGGATTTGGGGTCGCGGTCTGGCGCATCATCTCCCGTAGACAACATGTATGAGTTAACTGCTGCCGGCGCAAACAACTCTTGCTGCATCCAAAATTGAGGCGTGTAGCTACCCATGTAGAGTTTCGTTTTATAATCAAAGTCTATCAATTTTAAAGATCCCTCCCTGGATGCAGGCCCTCCGTCATTGTCTCTGCTTACCGAAATATTTGCACCAAGTGTTTGCTCGATACCAAAATAAGGCGTAACACTTTGCGGTACCTGCACCGAAATTTCCTGGTCTAACCAAACGGTATCAATAATGGGAGTTCCATTTACTTTGGGGATAATCTTAAAGCTGATATTAATGGTATTGAGTTCTCCTTTTTTCACGTTCTGCATTACAATAACGGGGTTGTTTTGCGCTACGCCCTCGCGAGTCACTCCGTTTTTATCCTTGTAGGAGTATTTTAAACCATAATAATCCAACAATACCGACGATAGTCCGCCGGGCCAGCTTAACGCTACTGCATCAGGCGTAGCTACAACTTTCGGAGGAGGAACGGTTAAATTAGCTTTATCTCCCTTGGAAAAGGGAATTAACGCTATTTCCTGCGGAACAGATTTGTTCCCGGCATCATCCATTGTATAAGCCCTTATCCTGTATAACTTGGGCTCGGTAAGGTTGGTAATATTGATCCAGGAAGCCAGCGTGTCAATGGTTACAGTCTTCCCGTCATATTCAACAACAGTCTTAACTGCCTTACCTAATTTCATATCACTTGCCCGAATGCGGCCTGCTTTCATCAGATCTATCTCCAGACGCTCATACCCTACACGACCTACTATGGTGTCAAATTTTCCGGGATACACTGTTTCTCCAGCATATTTTTTATAATTTTCATCCATCTTGCTACAGGCAGTCACCGTAACTATACCAATCACAAGAAACAGCAGCAAAAATTTATAGTTGTTCATTTTAAAGAAATTTGAATTGCGTTACAGGAATCAATTGGAACGTTTACCGAATAATGTTATTTCAGAAAGACAGTTAGCATCATCTAACGTATAATTTCCTCCAAAACCTTTGTAGGCTTCAAATCTAAACCGCCTTGTTCTTTTGGTATATTTGGGATTATCGGGATACATATATGCCATATCACCGGCTTCACCCTTTTTAACAAACTCAAGTTCCGTCAGCCCTGTTGGCTCCACTACTTTATGCTCCGTAACATATTCCCAATCATTCTTAGCATCGTCCCAAATGTACACCCGGTAAATTCCTACATTTTCATACCGGTAATATTGTCCACGGCTCACATTTGCCAGCCCGCCCGAATGTCGCTGTACGGTGACAATCCTGCTGATCTCATAATAGTCTCCCAAATCGATAATGAAATTCCATGGCATATTCCCGTCCTGCGCACGGCCGGTTCTGCCACGCCCAGCTGTATGAAGAAAGTTCAAATTATCACCCCTGTCTATAATGCCGTCAATAACTTTGGCATTGCGGCCTTCAAGACCATCTCCAAAAACCATCGGTATACCGCCTATTGAGTCGTTAGGCGCAGGAAGCGACCAGTTTCGTTTAGGCAGTTCTACGTCCTCGAGCAGGTTTAGGCTACCCTTATCAATGGTTTGTGTAATGTTGCCGTATATATCCTGTACCCTAACCGATACTTTTACCGGCTCATTGGTTCCCAGTTTTAAATCATTAATAAAGCGTCTGTCTTCCGATAAATTAGAGGAGAAAACAGTTGTCAGCTTTCTGGCTTCGCCATTTAATCTAAATTCATAATCAACATAAACGTTTATATTTTGCTCTAACTCATTTACCCAATCCAGGAAAAATGAACTAAATCCCGGCTTCGCTACAATGGTTTCTGCTACTCTTGAATAAGCCGGTTCTAAAGGTGTCACCGGAATTTCCAAAGGCTCTGACCTGTTCCCGGCCCTGTCTACAGCATATAGTGCTACTTTGTGTTCACTCACATTACCAAATCCGTACACATCCAATGAATCTACAAAATAGGATGACATAAAGGTGAATGACTTCCCATCTGCCTTGGTATAAACAGCTTCTACACCCAGCAGGTCCTGATCTCCCGGTACCGTGTAAAAAAACCTGGCTCCGCCATATAAAGGCTTATAAGTCTTCAATGTAACTTTTCCGGGTGGCGTTTTGTCATCCTGTGAAGATTGAAGACGATCCTTTTTCTTGCAGGCAATGGTTAGTAGAACAGCCAACGATAATAAATAAAGGCGTTGCATCATGATAGTATTTTTTATAAACCGTTATATAATTTGGTTACCACCCCGGGTTTTGAATTAATTTTCCGTTGGTATTCATCTCATTTAAATCAATAGGCCACAAACAATCATTTATCGTAAAGCGGCGCTCTTGTTTTACGTTCAACACAAAAAAGCTGGTTCCGGTGGTACCCGTATGTGTCCATCCGTATACGGGTACTGAGAAAGCACCCGGCGCACGTTTATGACGCAGCATGTCCCAGAAATGGTGCCCTTCAAAAGCCAGCTCTACAGCCCGCTCCTGCAAAATAATGTCACGCAAACCCTCTTTAGTCAAATGTTTATTAGGAGTTCTGGTCAAAGTGGGGTCTGACCAAACTGTTTCAACATTGGGCACACCAGCCCTTTGGCGTATTTTATTGATCTCTGCGTACACTGCTGCACTCGGACCAGAGTATTCATTTAATGCTTCAGCTTTCATTAAATAGAGGTCGGCCAACCTGATAATCGGGTACGGATACTTCACTGTTCTTTGCCAGGCGCCAGACTGCGATTCAGGATGAACAAATTTTTTAACACCGATACCAGTACAGTAATAGTCGGTAGTATGTTGAGAAGAGTTGAAACCTCCATCCCTGTTTGCATACATAATTGTTTTAATCAATTTGGTATGTGTTCTCCAATAGCCGCCGGTGATAGCCAGGTTCGCGTAAAAGCGTGGCTCTCGGTTTAAATACAGGTTAATGGTTTCGGTTCCCGGCTGCATAATTCCTGTTAAAGGGACGTAGTCCGGACTGGAGGCGCCTGGAGTGGTAGTCAACTCATGCCGTGTATTCATATTAAAAGTCAGATCCTCTTCAATCGGCAGCCCGTTTTTAGTATAATATCGTTCAGCCATCTGATAAGTTGCAGCTAACCATTGCCATGAAAAGCCGGGATCGTTTTTAACACCATCCCCATATCCATCCGGCAATCTCATATTTGAACCGTGAGGTATTTCGCCGCCACCGTAATAATCAATATTGGAATTACCCCAAACCACTTCCCTATTCCAGGGGTCGCAGATCACCATACGCAAATCATACAGCTTTTTCATGTTAGCAGGGTTTTTCTGAAACGCTTCGCGATCAAACAAATAAGGTTCTTTAGTATAGGTATATAATACATGACCATTTGCTTCGGCAGTAGCTATGGCATCATTTAATGCATCTATAGCAGCCTTCCATTTTTCCTTATCATATTGCAGCGGAAAAAACGGTTCTCCTTTTTCATTTACAAAATCGCCATAATATTCCATATTGCCATTGTAAAACGGACTGGCTCTAAAGAACAGAACTTTAGCCTTAATAGACTTGGCAACAATTCTATCTATTTGCCCCACTTCATTTTCTCCGGCGCGTTCGTCCAGGGCAGGTATAGCTTCGTCCATTAAGTCCAAAATATATTTAAAGCAATCTTCTACCTTGGATCGGGGAATAAATAAGTCTTCTGTAGGCGTTTCAGGTGTTGCAGTGAAAGTGGGCAATACTATCGGCCCATACCTTTGCACCAGCATAAACAGATAATAAGCTTTCAACATTTTTACCTGTGCTTTCCAGTCATCGCGCTCCACTTCAGTCATATCTTTCACCTTGCCAATATTTTCCAGGAAAATATCAGCCTGCCTTACCGCCTGGTAAAGTGGCGTACCTCCCTGTGTTCCCGACCAATAACCCAGCTGAGGCGATGATTGGGACTGAAGTCCTCTCATAATGCGCATGGCCCTCAGATTTCCAGTATTGTTATTATAATCGAGCCTTCCGATCCACTCATCTCCTAAAGTCCAGGAAGTTAAATGCACATCTCCGTCCCGGGGCATATAACTGTAAACTTTTGCAAGGCCATTCCATGCATCTTCCCGTAAATTAAATATGTTGTCCAGTTTTAAAGTATTATCGGGCACCACATCCAGGTACTTTTTACAAGAAAAACCTGTGAGTATGACTGCAGCGAGCATAGCGCCCTTTACAAATTTTCCTGTATTAATATTCATAATTTTCATCTGCTAAATTTTATTGTTTAAGCTTTCACCAGATTGCTTTATGTAAACTATTATCTCTTTAATTGTAATTGCTATCCAACGGTTATAGTGCCAGTTGAAATCCAATATTAAATCGCCTGTTGGGAGGGTAGCCCAGGCCCCTTCTGCCCATTTCGGGATCCCAAAGTTTAAAGGGACTGAATACCAACAGGTTTTCGGTACTTAGATATAAGCGGCTTCCGGACTTCAGGTTCCATCTTTTCAAATCAGGTGTGAAGCCAATTTCAACAGATTTTAACCTTAAGAAGGAGCCATCTCTTAACCACCAGGAAGACTGCTGCATATTATTGTTAATCGGGTCTGTTGACAGTCGCGGCCAAAAAGCATGTACATTAGGATTCGTCTCACTCCAGTGGTCTTCCGCAATAATTGACAACGCATTTCTTCTTCCCGCAAAAGGAGCAATACCATCGTTGTTACCACCGCTGGAAGCTGATGCATCTATAAAAAACGAAGTTCTTGCGTTACCATTGAAAAAGAAATTTATGTCGAACACCTTGTAAGCTAAGGTAGCGCCAAAGCCATACTGAATTTCGGGAACAGAGGGATAACCGAGCGCAACCCTGTCATTGTCATTAATAACCCCGTCTCCGTTAATATCTTTGTATTTAATATCGCCAGCCATGTAATTACCAAAGTCTTGTCTGGGAGAATTAGCTATTTCATGCTCATCAACAAACAACCTTTCGGCAACTAAACCCCATTGCTGGTTGATATTGCTTCCTAATCTTTTAAGATACTGATCAGGGAAGTTCTTTTCATCTATCTTAACAAGCTTATTGGTAGCATAGGTAAAATTAGCTCTCAGGTTTACGTACCAGTCAGCTCCTACATTCTTTACATAATCTATGGATGCATCCACACCTCTTGACGCCACTTCTCCCACATTACCACTTATAGCAGCTTCAAGACCTGCTGTAGCCGGGAAGTTTTGTCGCATCATGTATATATTACTTCTCACATCATGAAAGAAATCAACAGTGGTTTTCAACGATTCCCTGAAGAAATTCATCTCCAGGCCCAGGTTCCATTTTTCCGATTGCTCCCAGGTAATATTGGGGTTAGCATACCGGTTTATTGAAAATCCGCTATAGGCGTTCATGAAAGAAGTTCCCCACCTGTAGGAGCCTCCCCCCAATGAAATATCAGACAGATAAAAGAACCTTCCGGCACGACCTGCTATTGCGTCGTTACCAACAAGACCCCACGAACCTCTTAGTTTTAAAGTGCTGACAACGTCCTTCATCGACTCCCAGAAATTTTCATTAGAAACCATCCAGCTTGCCCCCGCTGATGGGAAAAAACCGAAACGCTTCTCTCCTGTAAATTTTTCAGAACCGTTATAAGCATAGGCAAATTCTAAAAAATACCGGTTATCATAAGAGTAGTTAACACGTCCTGAGTTACCCATGTTTCTTTCAGGAAGTGTTTCGTATACAGAAGTGCTGTTACCTGACGTCAATAGCTTTGACTGCATCATACCTACCGTCATCAAAGAAAAATTATGGACGCCAATAATTTTATCCCAGTTCAACCGGCCTTCGAAATAATACAAACCATCCGCATCCCGGCCGGGCTCTACATTTCCTAAATAGGCTTGCCCGGTAGTTGGGTTTAATGGAAAGAGTGTATATTCTCTTGTAACCTGGTTATAAGTGTCCAGATCATAGAGGTAAGGAAAATAACTACGCCTGCTGGAGTACCTGCTCCAGGTAGTAGCCGACGCTTTTCCCTGGAATTTTAAGCCCTTTGTAATAAAATCCAGGTCTTGCATAAGGGTAGCCTGAGCGGTAATGGTACTTTCATTGCGATCTTCATAACCACGTATCATTTGCGCGTAAGGATTCACTTTAAGGCCTCCATTCACAAAACTGCTACCGAATAAGATATGGTCTGTATAAAGATTGTTTGAATCCGGCTCAAAATACGCAGGGAAATCAACAGGGTTGCTGTTCATTACATTTCTAAAGAGATCGCCTGCGGAAACGAACGGACCGGTATAAGACTCAAACCTTCCCTGCAATCTTGTGTCTAATTTGGTGGAAGGAGATAATTTAAATATTACGTTTGATCTGATCAGGTAACGATTGATATCAATGTTATTGTTGAAGTTGTTCCTATTATCCACTTTCAGCAAACCCGACTCCTTATCATAGCCAAATGATACGTAGTAGTTAGCCACCTGACCTCCACCACCCAGGTTTACATTAGCTTTAAGATTTGTGGTATAATCTTTAAAAAGTTCTTTCTGCCAATCTATGTTAGGAAAGATCATAGGGTTTTCGCCGTCGGCTGTCGACTGAATTTTTTGCTCCGAATAGTAAGTGCCTAAAACAGGGTCTCTTGATACCCGGGTTTCATTATATAGCCGCATGTAATCTACACCGCCGAGCGTTTTAATTTTTTGTACAGGCGTGGCCACATTATAGTCTATCCTGGCATTAACACTAATAGGTCCTTCCTTTCCCGATTTGGTATTAACGATAATAATACCATTAGCACCCCTTGCACCATATAAGGATGTTGCAAGGGCATCTTTCATTATTGAGAATGACTCAATATCATCAGGAAGCAGGCGTGCTAAATTATCAGTGGTAGACTCGAAGCCATCGATGAGGATTAAGGGCGAAGCCTGATAGCCGAAAGTAGTTACCCCTCTGACAAAGAACTGGGCATTATCAGCACCTGGCTCACCCGTGTTCTGGTAGGATATAACACCCGGTATTCTACCGGCAAAAGCACTTGTTAGGTTGGATGCAGGTACGCGCAGATCTTTGGCGTTAACGGTGGTAATAGCACCCACCACACTTGCTTTTTTCTGTTTACCGAATGCTACCACCGTTACATCTTCCATATCTGCCACAGTGTTATACATCAATACTTCCAGGATGTTCTTTTCTCCCACCACTTCGCGATGTTCTTTTTTCCCGACATAGGAAAAAACAAGGGAATCGCCCTGCACTGCTTCTATTTTAAACTCCCCATTATTGTCGGTGGTGCTTACCTGTGCCTTATTCAACACACTAACGGTGACCCCACCAAGTACGGTGTTGTTTTCGGCATTTTTCACAACACCGGAAACGGTTTTGGTTTGTGCCTGGGCGGCGACACAAATAAGCAACAATGAAAGTAGCCAAACAAGCCTCATAATTAATAATAGTTAAAGGTTTGAAATAAATAATCATTATATATAACCAGGGCATTCTACTCCCATTACACTTTCGATGAGGAAAAGCGGGCATTGGTAGAGTACCTACAGCTATCAACAAAAACGTTTTAGCAAAAAGGTCAATGAAATCCGTTCAATCGTTACGCTAATTCAAAAAAGGGGGAAATCAGACCTTTGGAAAAACTTGTGCTCTTTACTTAAATTTCTCTTTCTGGTTTAAAATTTAAAAAGTTTTTTCTTGGTTTAATATACTTGGCAAGACACAACGTTAAATCATTTTAACAAATCGAATATACAAAGATGAAATTAATAACAAAAATTTTTTTCTCATCTTATTTTAATGTTAGCTATTTATTATTTATTTGGTTGAATGAATATTCAACTAATTGACAGGTACAGTAAGATCTTTATCGCCTAGTAATGTTGGTGCCTTCCAGAGCGCTGTTGACTGGTAAATATAATGTTATGAATTAATTTTTTTTCAACCTGCTCTTTCAAATTGCCATCAGGCCCGGCGTCTGCAATGTATTAATACCAGGTTATCATTATAGATCGTAATACCGTAACAACCACACAAAGTAGCACCTCTGCCAGCTAAGGGAATTTTTTAAATATTGTATACTTCAATAAAGTCTCTATTAAAATAAATGCAAGAGCGGCAAGTACAAGCGGTATAAACATTTCCTGAACTTCTTTATAGCGGATGATCTCTACTTTTGATTTCTCCAGCTGATCGATCTGGCCATATATCGCCTGCAAAGAGGCTTTATCTGTAGCGCGGTAATACCTGCCACCCGTACTCGTAGCTATCCTGGTAAGAAGGGCTTCATCTATATAATTGCGAACAATATTTCCTGCCACATCCTTAACCATTTGCTCTGAGGTGCTGGTAGCGGAGCCCAGGCCCACACAATACACTTTTACATTATTCGCCTTGGCGATTTCCATTGCGGTTTCGGGATCTACGATGCGCGTGGGAGGTGCGTCTTCTTTCCCGTCTGTCAACAAAATAACAACCCTGCTTTTACTGCTGCCCTTACTGATACGCCACCTGCCGGCCTACCTGGTCGACCAGCACCTGCCGGCGCAGGTCGGCACCACGGTGCTGGCGCTGGTCGGGCTGTTCAACGTG
>JBCNOR010000126.1:0-10542 GCA_039593785.1 Niabella sp.
TTCTACCTCTTTGACAACCTTTTGCTTAAAGCTAATACTATACCGAACCTGTTCTCTAACGAATCCCTTTACCATCTGTCAGTTTTTTTTTTACAAAAACTGTCAACCTATAGCAGGACAAGACACGTTTAATTACGCATCCTTATCCATCCGCATCCAATCCTCATACGAAATAACTCCCAATTCGGGTTTAGCGTCACCTTCTAAAACGGATATAAATTCGAGCTGGTGACCATCCGGGTCATTAAAGTAAATAGCAATAGCCGGCATCCATGCAAAAACCATGGGTTGCCCGGAACCGTCTTTTAGAAAATTATAAGGGCGTAAGTTGCGTTCCTTCAGGTAGGTTGTAGCCTGGGTTACAATAAAGTCTTTATCACATCTGAAAGCAAAATGCTGCGGATATATTTGTGATTTTGGTTTTTCCCAAAGCCCCAGCATGGCTTCGCGCGGCTTACCTACCCAAAAAAAGGCAATGCGTCTTCCCTCTTCAAAATAACAGGGTGTAAGGCCTAAAATATTTTCATAGAAATGAATAGATGTCTCTAAGTTTTCAACGAATAAATGCGTTTCGTAAAGTCCTTGAATCATGGTTAAATATTATGTGTGTATGATGTTGCCTTTTGCAAAGGGACATCTGTTCTGGTAATAAATTATGTTAACACAACAACAGGTAATACTATTTGGTTGAGCAGCTGTCGGGAAATATAAAAATATAGATAAGCCGCTCAGCTCGCTTGCTTCCTGCCAAGTGCCGGACTATTGAAGTTTTCGTTCAGCCATTTCAGTTGGTTGTAACTATTCACAAACTTCAATCGTAATTCAATCAGCTTTTGTTCAGCTTCCAACAATTTGTTTTCCCTGGAGTTAATCAAAAACAGGGAACTTTCGCCATTGCTAAAACGGGTTTCTTCTGCATTTAGCAAACGCCGGTAGTTAATAATGTTTTGCTGTGCAATATCGATCTGGTTGCGATAATTGATCACTTCATTTTTATAGGCGGTTATCTTAGTGTGTAGCTCCTGTTGTTTGTAATCAGTATCCAACTGGTTCTGCTCAATTTTCGATTGAGCGATCCTGTAGTCAGCTCTTGCTTCTCTCTGCAAAAGCGGGATTTCCAGCTTCAATCCATATTGATAGTTATTTTGGAATAGTGGAAAATAGTCTGCCTTATATTGCTCTTTGTTGAAGAAGTTATAAGTAAAATCAAGCTTGGGCAATAAACTTTGTTGCTTCAACCGACGTTCACTTTCCAATATGCGATTTTTTTGGGTATAGTACCGAACAGCTGCATGCTGGTTGAGTGGCCGGGTTTCCAGAGCAGCCAACAGGGAGTGGTAGTTTTGATAGGAGTGGTTTTCTATTAAATTAGCAGCTGGTGCAACAGCCGGATTCAGGTCATAAGGTTCCTGGTTTTTAGTCCACATAAGTAAAGAAAGTTCCTGCGTGGCCTTCACCAATTTCAGGTAGGCGTCATCTAGCTGCAATTCAAAACTCTGAAGCTGCGATAAGGCCTCCGTTGTATCAATAGCCGCGCGCTCTCCATACTCAAGTGTTTTTTGGGTGAGCTTCAGGCGGTTGCGGTTAACCGCTACTGTTCGCGCCTGCAGTTGATAAACTTCGTATTGCTTCACCCAGGCCCAGTAAATATTTTCTGCATCCAGCATTAACTGATTGGTTAAAACCTGTTGTTCAGCCTCTGTCATCTGCAGCCCGATTCGTGCCTGGTCGAGTAAAGCCCTTCGCTTATCATATAAAAGATTTTTGGCCAGCGGTAAAGTAATGCCGAACTGGAAAAGACCACCTTTGGTAGTACTGTTGTTGAGTTTTTGTCCGTCGATATAGTTGTAGTTTCCATTTAACTCTATACCGTACCAGGTGGGAATCCCGAGTTCAATATTCGTTTCTTTATAGTAGTTCAACCCGTCTATAGTTTTAGCGCCGTTCTTCCCGTTTACCAGCGGATCAAAGTTGCCACGTGCTTTCTGAATTTCATCGGCAGCAATCCGTTTTTGCAACTGATAGCGAAATGCCAGCGGGTGATAGTTTTTTACTATCGCCAGGAACTCATCATGGGACAGGCGCAGGGTATCCTGCCCCAAACTGAAGCCGGACAAACAAACCAGGATGATGATTAGAAAGGTTCTACTTGGATTTTTCATTGCCGCTCGCAGGTTTTTCATTTTTCACTGTATAGTAGTCCGGAGGGAACCCGTTGATATTTCTCCAGAGCTCATACCATACCGGCACATCATTCAATATAGCGATGCCTTGTACACCGGCACCCATTTTTAATTGGGGCGGCCATGGCTTCTTTCCTTTATCTTCTATGGCTAATGCCCTGAAAAGCCCATTGGCGCCAATATTGCTTTCCACAGCTATTACTTTCCCTTTGAAGATACCATAGCTGGTATTAGGCCAGCCGGAGAACACAATAGCCGGGAACCCGTCAAAAACAAACATCACTGATTGTCCTGCTTTAACCAGTGGCAGGTCTACCGGTTTAATATAAATTTCAACAGCATAATCAACATTGCCGGGAACGATTGAGCCAATACTCTCACCATCTTTCAATATTTCGCCAATACCTGCTTTGTTTAGCTGAACGATCTGCCCATCCTGCGCAGCTATTACGGCATACAGGCCACGGCGTATTTTATAATTGGAAACCTGGTTTTTCAATTTAGCTATATCGCCTTCACTGCTTTCAATCTGTCCCATGCTTTGAAAACGCTCTCCCTGTGTTTTGTTGAGTTTTTCTGAATAATCCTGTACGGTAGCGCTTTGCTCCAGGTTTACAGTAATAATTTCCTGCCGGGTTTGAGCCAGCTTATTTTGGGCAGCCGTCTTTTTAGCCGTTGCATTCTGGTAAGCAATGCTTCTTTGCTGCAGTTGTGTTAATGAAACCAGGCCGTCATCATACATTTTCTTTTGCCGTTGATACTGATCTGTAGTAAGCTCCAGCTCATTGTTGGCTGCTTCCAGTTCGGCTTCTTCGGCTGCCAGCTTGTTGTTCAGTTGCCCCAGCTTTACTTTTAATTGTTCCAGCTTTAAATCACGTCCGCTTGCTAAGGCGCTTAACTGTGCAGCTGTGGTGTTTACTTTGGCCTCGTAATAGTCCCGCACTCCCTGCTTGGCTTTTACCTGTTCTTCGGTACGATCTATCAACAGGGGGTCCATATAGTCTTCTTTGATCTCCGTAAGCTGCAGTATGGTGTCGCCCTTTTTTACAAAGTCGCCATTCTTCACATGCCACTTGGCAATACGGCCGGGTATAGGTGAGTTGAGCTGCTGCGGCCGTTGTTCCTGTAACAACGAGGTTACGTTGCCTTTAACCTTTATATTTTGTGTCCAGGGAAGAAATAAAAAGATAATGCACAAAGCAAGGAAAATATAAAACCAGCGCTTTACTCTCGACTTGCGGTTATAATGATAGATATTATTAAACGATTCTAATTTCATCCTTGATAATTTATTTTGTTGTTACCATAGGGGGCGGCAAGTTCCTGTTAACGGTCTTTGGATATCCTTCCTTTGTTAAGGAATAATGTTTGATTGGCAATAGCGATTAGGTCTTCATTTTGCGATACGATGATGATGGTAGTGTGTTGTTGGATCTCTTGCAGGTATGCAATCATCTTAGCTGAAAACTGACGGTTCATACCGGCGATGGGATCTTCCAGTAACAACAACCGCTTTTTACCAACTGCCGCTCTCAGCAGCAATATTTTCTTCCTTGCACTAAACGATAGTTCGGTATCTGTTTCACTAAGTTGGGTAAGTAATCCTTCTGTAAACTGGCTCGACAGGTCTTCAATGCCCCAACGGCGGGTTAGTTCTACGATATCATCGGTACCCACGTCTTCACGTCCGAGGAGGATATTGTCCAGCAGCGAACCTTTGATGATCGCCATATCTTCCAGGTAAATACCCGATGCATCTCTGAACGACTCTTTATTAAGATTCTTTAACGGGATTTTATCGAATAAGATGGTGCCACTGGTAGGTTCATAAAACCCAATGATGATGTTCAATAATAGAGATTTCCCGGCGCCCAATACACCATTGATCACTGTAATACTGTTAGCTGGTATATTGAAATTGAGGTTCTGAAGTACAGGCTTCTGATCGTTAAAGTAAAACGATACATCGCTAAAAGTAACTTCCATACCGGTCCCGTTTTTTTCAACCTCTATATCAGCCGAAGGTTCCTCCTCCAGGTCGGTTACCTTGCTTAACTTGGTAAGGGATGTAATTACATCATAATAGCTCTCAAGGCTTTTAATTAATTTTTCTACTGCGGTTAAAATGGTGAGTACAACAATTTCCGTAGCTACGAATGCCCCGATATTTAACTCCTGGTTCACCAGCAGGTAAGTGCCAATGGCCAGCATCACTAATGTGATGATCACTTTAAAACCTATTATCGTCCAATATTGAAAAACGAGAACTTTAAAGTGATCAGTGCGGTGTTTTAAATAACGCATTACACGCTCATCTGTACCCTTTAAATGTGTATTGGCCTTCGAGTTTATTTTGAATGTTTTAACGGAGCTGGCAATATCTTCCAGCCAGGAAGCTACTTCGTATTTCCGGTCACTCTCATCTAAACTCGACTGGATGCCCGAGCTCATCGTCAATCTGAATATGACTATTACGATGATCAATACCAGCGCACCAAATACCAAAAACCAGGGATGGTAGAAAGATAGCAATACGATCCCAAAAGCAATTTGTATCAGCGCAGTAGGTATTTCCAGCAATAATTTCGATATACCTTTTTGTAAATTAGGCGCATCGAAAAAGCGGTTTAATAATTCGGGCAGGTAGTACTTCCTGGAAACTTTCAGGTTGATCTTCGGTAGTTTTTCTGCAAAAGCCAGTGAATACTCTACAAATATTTTCTGCTGTATTTTTTCGATGATCTGCATGACCCTGATGCGGAAATAACCGGCCAGAAAAGTGCCCGCCACCACAAACCCAATGAGCAGGTAAAGCGATGTCACCATAGTGGCGCCCATAACAAAGCTCACAATAGCTTGTATTCCGAGGGGTATGCTTAGTTGCACCAGGCCATTGAGTATGGCGTAGAAATAAATATTGGCAGCATCTTTTTTTTCTTTGGTTATATATTGAAAAAGCTTCCTGCTGTTAAATTTTGTATCGCCCTGTTGTGCCATGCATGTATTTATTTAATGGCAGAAAATGCCAATTGATTCAGATAATTCAGTACGTACTTTTTATGCTGTTGGTGTGATGTATTGTTGGTAAGAGAGGGAAGATGCTCGCTAAAAAACTGTTGGTCGTGAGCTGTTTCCAGTAGAGTACTGGCCAGCGATCGTGCATAAGGATACAATGGGTTTATTTCAAGGATAATTATGCTGATTCGTCTGCAAAGGCTTTTAAGGGGGGTAAACGCCATTTCTTTGTTAATAGTATCTACCTCCTTTACCAGGTAAGATTTGCTGCTCTCAGATATAACAATGCTATGTAAATGATCCAGGTTATAATCTATGGGCTGCCGTTCTTCCTTCTGACAGTGCGTAATGATGGTAATAATAATTTTTAACTTGTCGCAGGAGGCTGTCCCGGACGGAATCAGCATCTCGCTTAAAAATTCAAGATAAGACCAGTACCAGTTTAGGATATATATCAGCAAACGATGCTTTGAGATAAAGTACCGGTAGATGGTAGCTTCAGTAGTGTGAATTTTTGCACTAAGTTTCTTAAAAGTAAATTGTTCAAAACCTAATTCATAAATAAGATCGATTGCATTTTTTACGATGGTTTTGCCGATATCACTACTTTCAGGATCCTTGACATACAAATGCTGATTCAACTTGAACTTCAATAAAAATTCCATATTGAGATTGAATTGAATTTTCAAAAATTGTAGCGAAAGTAGCTGGTACTAATACGATAGAAAATAATAGTAATACTATTTTTTGCAGATAAGAGATATTCTAATGTGGATGATATTTTTCTAATGTATTTTGATACTTAATACACCCGGATCTAAAGCATTCGCTTATTGCCAAAAACCATTGCCGATTAAGGAATTGTGTGGAGAAATTGATCTGCCCCAGCAATTAATAATGCAGCGATTTTGACGTCGTCGGCTCTAATTATTTTCTAATGCATTCTAATCTTATTCTAAGCAGATTTGATTCGGCAAACACAATAAAAAACCCCTCGTGGAAACGTGGGGTTTAAACCAAAACTAACTGCTTATGAGAAAAACTTTAATTGCTTATTTATATATAGTAAGACGTCTCTCTTCTCTTATTCCTTCGCCCCGTTCAGGCGTTTAACATTTTTTTAAGTATCCGCATTAAAAACATAATCTCGTCTTATCTGGCACTATAACAACAACTGTCTGTAATTGTTGACTACATCTTTATTTTTTAATCAAGAATGTATCATGATGCATTGCTGATGTATTCATCTTCAAGAGGCGGCAATTTTTTAATAAAGCTATTATTGAGTGAAACCACGGAAGAAGCGGAGTACAAACCAATAAAGTTGTTATTGTAGTTGTAGTCTATTAAAGTGAGTTTAACCAGGCCGTCTATCGCCAGTTCGATATAGTTTCCAAAACGAATCAGCTTAAAGTGGTAGGTGTAGCGTGGGTTAATGGTAAAACTGTTATCCTGCAGCACTTTAAAATTAAAATTAGACCGGATGTCGGCTTCATTAAAGCCCCAGGCACGTACTTCTATATGCCCGTTAACAACATCAAAAGAGTAATAATATCCCGAGCCATCTTCGTCCATATCTGTCACCAGGCCCAGCTTTCCCATACCTTCAACAGAGAGCACGCCTTCCCATATAAAATCGTCTGCGGGCTTTTCTACCACGAACAATTCATAGCCACTCCTGGAACCCACCACCCATCGGTTATCTTCAATGCTGTGTGAGGCAGTAGGATTGTCGAACAGGCATCTTACCGTATTAAAATGATTCTGATCAAGAATATCGTAAGCAACCTCTTCCCAGTGATCAAAACTTTTCAGTAACAGGCGGCCTCTATCGTCGGTGTCTAATTGTTTGGGAGGCAGGAAAACACGATGCGAGTTAATTAATCCCGATGTATAAAAAAAGGAATATATAAGTGTTTTGCCATTAATACTTTCAACCACTCTGGCTGCATAATTTCCCTGCGGTAGCAGTACGTTGGCATGAAACGCGTGGTACTCGCCGAGGAACGAGTCGCTGAACCAATAGCGCACCTTTACATCTTCTCTTATAGAAGCAATAGCATAAAAGCGGCCATTGAGTTCAAATGCACAGGGACACTCAAGATCATCATATACCATAGGCATATGCAATGGTTTCAAATATTCCACCCGTTCTCCTTCCTGTTTTAATAATCCAATACAACCGCGCCGGGATACGGGCCCGCGTGCCGAACGCGCACAGATAAGATAGTACGTTGTATTTTCATATTCAATTCGATATGGATCTCTGAAGCTTAGCCATTTACGCGGGCTGTCTTCCATGCTTTCATAGTACGGGCCCCTGGATTCAATAGGGAAAATACCCTGGTTCTTTTTCTCCCAGTTATAAAGATCGTAGGAAACCGCAAGCCCTATCATGGAGTTGGTGCCTCTCAGCTTTCTTTGTAAACCCGTATAATACATTTCGAAACGCTCACCCACCCTACATACATGCATGGTCCATAGCATATCATCATCCCACTCACCCGGATCGCCTACGAACAAGGCATTCTTCACTCTTTTCCACGAGATACAGTCGTTGGACACCGCGTGGGCTATATAATCATGATTGGGTATAATTAAATGAAACAGGTGGTAAACCCCCTCATGCAATATAATGGTTACATCACCTATTTCCCAGTCGCTGAAACCCGAGCCCGAATAAAAACTTCTTTGTATGTTTTGCATTTGTTTAAAAATAATTATATTTCAAGCACTCAAAAACCACACCTATAAAAATGAAAAGTTATTACATTCAACTATTTAGCCCTCATGGTTTGATAAGATTTCACCAGGCAGAGATAGGGCGCGATAAAGATACAGGAGGACAGGTTAAATATGTATTAGAATTGCTGGAAGCACTTTCAAAACATCCGCAGGTGAGAAAGGTAGATCTCTTCACCAGGCGTATAACCGATAAAAGAGTATCTGCATCATACAGTCAGCCAATAGAAGTAGTTAACGAAAAAGCCCGTATTGTAAGGATGGATTGCGGCGGACAACTGTATAAAGAAAAAGAACAGTTGTGGGATCATTTGGATGAGTTCATTAATAATACAATACGTTTTAATGAAGCAGAAGACGATTACCCTGATGTGTTGCATGGGCACTATGCTGACGGTAATTATATTGCCTGCGAATTGAGCAAGATCTTTGCGCTTCCTTTAATAGCTACCGGCCATTCTTTAGGCAGAAATAAAAAACGCATGCTCTTAAACCAGGGCTGGGAAGAAAAAAAAGTGAATGACCGGTTTAACATGCAACGTCGCATAGATGAAGAAGAAAAAGTGATTGCCAATGCCGATGTGGTGATTGTAAGTACCCGGCATGAAATAGAAACACAGTATATGGGGTATAACAATAAACCCCAGGCCAATTTTAAAGTGATACCACCGGGTGTTAATAGTGATGTGTTCTACCCCTATTACCGTTTGGAAATGCCTTCCTTTGCTATGACCATTGAGCAGGAGCAGGCATTGTACAAAATCAATTCCGAGATTGAACGGTTTTTATTTAATGCAGACAAGCCCCTGATATTGTCCATTGGCCGTGCAGATAAGCGAAAGAATTTTGAGGCCATCATTACCAGCTACGGCCAGGATAAAGAATTGCAGGCCATGGCCAACCTGGCCATTTTTGCAGGAGTAAGAAAAGACATTACGCAGATGCCTGAGGATGAAAAAGAGATATTGACCAATCTTTTATTACTGATGGATAAATATGATCTGTATGGAAAGATGGCATTACCTAAAAAAAATGATCCTGGAGTAGAAGTGCCGGAAATATACCGGATCGCTGCCCGTAAAAAAGGTGTATTTGTAAATGCTACACCCGGGGAGAACTTTGGTCTTACCATTGTAGAAGCTGCCGCCTGCGGCCTGCCTATTGTTGCATCACCCACCGGCGGACCCAAAGAAATAGTTGAGAAAGCGGATAACGGCTTATTGATTGATGTGGAAGATACGGCCGCTATTGCCAGTGCGCTAAAGAAGATAATTGCAGACAGGGCTTTATGGGACCACTACTCAACAAATGGCATCAAAGCAGGTGCTGAAGATTACGCCTGGAACAAACATGCAGAAAAATACATAGAAACCATTAATGATATTTTTAAAGAGAAATCAGAAAAGTTTCAGGCACAAACATCTTTTGGACGAAAACTGGCTGATGCTGAGCTATTTTTAATAAGCGATTTAGACGGCACTTTGGTAGAAGGAGATGATTTGACCGGCCTTGCGGATTTAATGAACTGGTTGCGTGAAAATCCGGGGGTAGTGTTTGGTATATCCAGTGGCAGAAGCAAAGCTTTAATGCAGGAAGCGCTTCAGAAGTACCCGTTGGTAAACCCGGACGTGCTGATCTGTTCGGCAGGAACAGAATTGTATTATACCAGGGATTTCATACCCGATGTTGGTTGGGAAAAACATATTAATCATCAATGGAAACGCCAGCAAATACAAACAGCCATGGAAGAGCTGCCGAATATAACCTTACAGGGTGCCGACGCGCAATGGCCCTTTAAGATCAGCTACTTTGCCACGGAGAATTTTACAGGAGACGATCTGGCCAACGTTAATAAACAATTGTACGACCGAAAGCTGCCGGCTAAAGTACTGCTTACGGATAATAAGTACCTGGATATTATACCCCGCCGTGCAGGCAAGGGCAATGTAGTGCGATACCTGAGCTATAAATGGAAACTTCCGGTTGAACAATTCATAACTGCGGGAAATGGCGGCAATGATATAGATATGCTGCAGGGGCAGGCCAAAGGAATTGTAGTTGCTAACTATAGTAAGGAGCTTAATGTGTTAAAAGGCAAGCGAAATGTTTACTTCGCCAATATGCCTTTATCATCAGGTATATTGGAAGGAATAAATTTCTATGCTAAAAATGTCAAAAAACAGGACAAATCATAGCATTTGAAGTACAAGACAGCATGGTCCTTGAATATTAACAATACTTTCTGATTTCTGGTATAATATTATATATTTGCTCATTAATTATGCGTTTTGATCTGTTTTATAATTAGAAATAGATGATAACGTATGACTATAACTAATAGACCAAATTAAAAAGTATGAAAAATTCAAAATCTCTCAGCCTTATTCTGGGACTATCTGCTTGTATAGGCAGCGTCAATGCGCAGGTTAGCCCTTCGCATCCATATACCGCACCACACCCGATATATGGTTCTTTTTCTGTTACCGACTCTAACTACTATAACAAAAAACAACTGGCGCAGCATAATGAGTTTATGGTTGGCAGCCACGATTATCCCGGAAAACCGAAGGATATGTGGGAGGTTCGTATCAAAGTTGATATG
>JBCNOR010000127.1:0-10538 GCA_039593785.1 Niabella sp.
TGCCAACTTTGGTGCTGATGTGCACCAGCTTTCCTGGTTCTGGCTGGTGGCGCCTGTAACCGGGTTAATTGTACAGCCCATTATAGGTCATATGGGCGATAACACCTGGGGAGCGATGGGGAGGCGCAAACCTTATTTTTTAATCGGGGCCATTCTTTGTGCATTAGGCCTGGTGTTTTTACCCAACTCCGCCAGCGTGACGCATTTTTTTGCGGCCAATGTATTGTTGCTGGCTGTTGCATTTCTTACGTTAATGGATGCTTCGGTGAATATTTCTATGGAGCCGTTCAGGGCGCTGGTGGGAGACATGTTGCCTAAGGAGCAAGGCACGGTGGGCTTTAGTGTACAAACCATATTGATAGGTATCGGCGCTGTAATAGGCTCTTCCTTACCCGCAATACTTACCTGGCTAGGCGTATCCAATCTTGCTCCGGCCGGGTTTGTTGCGCCGAATGTTATTTATGCATTTTATGTGGGAGCTATTATTTTACTGGCCACTATTTTATATACTATTGCTACCACCAAAGAATATACCCCGGCTGAGCTGGCCGCCTTTTCAGGTGAAGATCATAATGCCGAAGCCAAAGCCAGCTTCTCAGATATGTTTAAGGATTTTGCTAACATACCCGCCAATATGAAAAAGTTGGGCGTGGTGCAGTTCTTTTCCTGGTTTGCCCTGTTCTCTATGTGGGTATTTACAACCAGTGCCATTGCTACACATCATTTTGGCTTGCAGCCGGATGATACGCATTCTGCAGCCTTCAATAAGGCAGGCGATTTTGTGGGCTCTTTATTTGGCTGGTATAATTTCTTTGCCATTCCCTTTGCGTTTGTATTGATACCGCTGGCGGCCAGGATCGGTAAAAAGCAGACCCATGCGTTGGCGTTGGCAAGTGGTGGCTTAGGGTTAATCTCGCTCTTCTTTATTAAAGATACCAGTCTTTTATGGATCAGCATGCTGGGCATTGGTTTTGCCTGGGCCAGCATACTGGCCATGCCTTATGCAATGTTAATTGAAAGCATCCCCCAACGTAAGATGGGTATTTATATGGGCATTTTTAACTTCTTTATTGTAATACCCCAGATCATTAACGGGCTGATTGGTGGTCCCATTGTCAGCAGGCTATTTCATAGCCATGCTATATACTACCTGGTAGTAGCCGGTGCGTTGATGCTGGCAGGGGCGGTATACGTATTGTTTATAAAATTATCAGATAAATAAATTGTCAACTAAAATAAAACGGACGATGAAAAGACTGGTTTTGGTAATGGTGCTGTTAAGTGCAATGATTGCGGCGCAGGCGCAGCAGGTAGCTGCTTATCCTACGCATTGGTGGACGGGTATGCAATGGAACCAACTACAGGTAATGATAAGAGGTGAAAAGATTGCGGCTACCGTGCCTATGGTTAAAATGAAACCTGAAGGCATGGAACTGGCGCCGGGCGTGCATTTGAAGCAGATAAAAAGAGTAACTAACAGTAACTATATTTTCTTTGACCTGGAAATTGCTGCCCATGCGCAACCGGGTTGGATCACTTTACCATTTATAGGCAAAAAGGGTATGAAATATGAGCTAAAGCCGCGTCGCACAGGAAATGGTACTGCTTATGCAAAAGGAGTAACTTCCGAAGACCTGATGTACCTGATCATGCCAGACCGCTTTAGTAATGGCGATGAAAGCAACGACAGGGTAAAAGGAATGCGGGATCAAAGCCTGAGGCGGGATACGGTGTTTAATCGTCATGGCGGCGATTTGAAGGGAGTGCAAAATCACCTGGATTACCTGCACGACCTGGGCGTAACAGCCATCTGGCTCAACCCGGTGATAGAGAACGATATGCCCGAGCGAACCGAGCACGGTTATGCTTTTACCGATCATTATAAAATAGAAAGAAGGATAGGGGGAGAGCAGGCTTATCACGAATTGGTGAACGCGGCGCATGCAAAAGGGATGAAAATTATACAGGATGCGGTGTATAACCATGTAGGTACAGAGCATTTCTTATTCAAGGATCAGCCGGATAGCAGCTGGTTCCATCGCTGGCCCCAATTTACCCAAACCAGCTATAAAGACCAGGTAGTGTTTGATCCTTATGCCTCGGCTGCTGATAAAAAAATAATGTCTGACGGCTGGTTTGTACCGTCGATGCCCGATTGGGATCAGAGCAATGAAATGGTACAACAGTTCTTAATACAACATGCCATCTGGACGGTGGAGGAGTTTGGTATTGATGGCTGGCGTATTGACACCTATGCCTATAACGACCTGCCTTTTATGAACCGGTGTAACCAGGCTTTGTATAACGATTTCCCAAAGCTGACGATATTTGGAGAAACATGGGTACATGGCGTACCTAATCAAAGTTATTTTTGTGAGAATAATTACGAAGTGCCCTTTAAAAGCAATCTGCAGGCTACTACAGATTTTCAAACTTTGTTTTATGGCATACAACCCGCATTAACACAGCCTTTTGGCTGGACGGAAGGTGTTAATAAACTATACACCACATTGGCCCAGGATTTTTTATATAAAGATCCCATGCGCCAGGTAATATTTTTAGATAACCACGATATAGCACGGTTTTACAGCGTGGTGAACGAAGATACGGCTAAGTACAAAGCGGCTTTTGCCTGGTTGCTCACCAGCAGGGGCATACCGCAGATGTATTATGGTAATGAGATATTAATGGCGGGCACTACCTCGCCAAATGATGGCTATGTAAGATTGGACTTCCCGGGAGGCTGGAAGGGAGATCAGCAAAATAAGTTTACAGCAGCCGGCAGAACAGCCAAAGAGAACCAGGTATTTGATTATATCAGGAAGCTGGCTCATTTCAGGAGAAATTCATCGGCTATCAAAACCGGTAAACTGATGCAGTTTGTTCCTTACGACGGCGTGTATGTTTATTTCAGGTATGATGCGCAACAAAGCGTGATGTGCATTATGAATACCAATGATAAACCTTTTACCCTTTCTTTGAACAGGTTCGCGGAAAGGCTGGACGGTTTTACAAAAGCGAATGATGTAGTAACAGGTACAACTCATCTGCTCAAGGATTCTATATCGCTTCGGCCTATGTCCAACCTGGTATTAGAGCTGAAACCGTAAAGGTCAATGTAAAAGATTTTACTATTTGTCAACCTTTTTGTTAAATCAGGGCGTTGTTGTAAAACATTGAGGAGTTAAGGATAGTTAAGGATAATGATGTTGTTCCACTATACTTCTGAACGTCCATCCACTTAATGATTCTTAATACCTTCATGTTTAAAAGTAATAAGACGATAAAGTTTACAGACAAAAAGGCCTCTCTACGCGGGAAGCCTTTTTTGTAACTATTTATTGTTGACTACTGGGGGAATTGGCTCATGTCCATATAAGTGATCTCCCAGTTATGTCCATCCAGGTCTTCAAAGCAACGCTGCTGCATAAAACCATAATCTTTTGGTTCGGCATACTCGTTAGCCCCGGCCGCAATGGCTTTGTCGACCAGGTCATTCAAGGCTTCGGGACTTGTAACAGAGAGGGCATTTAAAACTGCCACCGTTTTTTTGGTGTCTGCGATTTCTTTGGAAGTAAAATCGCTAAAGCGTTCGTGTGTTAACAGCATAATGAAGATCGTGTCGCTCACTACCATGCAGGCAGCTTTGTCGTCGGTAAACTGTGGGTTGTTGGTAAATCCTATAGCCGTATAAAAACGCATGGATTGTTGAAGATCTTTTACAGGCAGGTTGATAAAGATTTGCTGGCTCATACTTGTTGTTTTAATAAATGATTTTGTTACTACAAATGTAGTAAGGGGCAACCTATAGATTAAGGTGTGAACAAGTCAATGAAGGGGTGTTTTGCGGCGGGTGGATGTGTATGCTTCATGTCTAACGTGCCGGTGCATAAAAAAGCGCAACCGTATCCCGTTGCGCTTCACCTATCTTTTTTGTAAAAATTACTTAATCAATCCCCACCGGTACTGTCTGCACCATTTTCTTTGCTACCGGTTTTTCGCGGTAGATAGCAGGAGACCATTTGGCCATTTTTTCCATTTGCTCTATCAGTACTGCATTAAAGTAAGTGTCTACTCCTTTAAGCACTTTAAAGTTAACAGGAGTACCATCTTTATCTATAATAAACTCCACCTGTGCATAAACCCGGCTCACGCTGTCAGGAAAAGCCTTTACCATGTCCTTTCCTACCTGTTTCAGGAAAGCAGCATAAGCATCGCCGCCGCCAGGATATTCCGGCCACTTGGCAACAGCATCCGCTACAAACTCTACGTTACGTACCAACGGCTTGTGATGACTTACCGGGCGAAGTTTAGGTTGGAATTTCGGCACTTTAGGCAATGCATTACTAACTACATATTGCCCGTCATCCCTGATCATTACAATAGGGATCTGCTTATACTGCTCAAAATAATCATAAGCATCCTCCAGGGGATCCGAGAAATCTTTCAGTTGCTTATTATCTTTCGTCAGCTTACCCAGGTATTCGTAACTTTTCTTTACATCATATTTAATAGGGAAGATATGTACCGGTATAAAGTCCAGGCCAACTGATTTGCTGCTGGCCGTCAGTACATAAAGCTCATCGATCTGGTCGTCTTTGATGGGAATACAGCCCACGGTAGCGCAACCTCCGTGAATATAAATATCTCCTCCAGGCTTTATTGGATCGCTTAATATCCTGTCAGAAGCGTTGGGGTAATTAAGACCTAAGGAAAGATAATAAGCGCTGTTTGGGTTAAACTCATTGATATGATAGAACCCCTCCGGTACCTGGTAATCGCCTTCAAATCTTTTAGGACCCAGGGTACCCACCAGTGCACACACTTTATAGACCTTTAACAATTTATAGGGTTCCGTAACGGTATTTTTTACCCATACTTCCAGCTGGCTGTCGTACTTAAATGAACGGATGTACATGTAACGCGCAGGCCATTTAAGGTTTTTTGCCTCAAATAGGGCTTTTAAATTAGCCTCTTTGCGGGCAAATGACTCGCGGGGGCGTTGAAACCCCATTTGGTAAGTAACAAAGGACGAAGTGGCCGTATTACTGAAAGAAGGTGCAGCGGTTTGCGCCTGTACCTGTAAACTGCCGAGGAAAACAAGGATAATCCAAAAAATATTTTTCATCATCTGAGATAAATTGCCCGTTTTAAAGTTAACAGGAGTGCTCAAAAACAATAGCAAAGCGAAGTTTTACAGTAGTCCGGAGGCTTAATTACTGAAAATCAACGATTCAGTTATTTACCGGGCCTGGCATATATTATTTTGATGCATCCTGATCACTGTCTGCAAATTTAACAGTTACACCGCAAAGTTTACCTAAGTAAATGTTATAAATGGCAGCCCGCCGAACCCGCTGCATACCTATCTTTGCGACATGCAAAAAATAGGAATTTTGGGCGGGGGACAATTGGGCAGAATGCTTTTACAGGCCGCAGCTAATTACCCGGTAACTACTTACGTGCTGGAAAATGACGCACACAGCCCCGCAGCTCATCTCTGCCATTACTTTACCAAGGGCGATATCAAAAACTTTGATGATGTATACAATTTTGGTAAAGACCTGGATGCCATTACCATAGAAATAGAAAACGTAAATATAGAAGCCCTGGAAAAACTGGAGCAGGAGGGAAAAACCATCTTCCCCAGGCCGGCCGTTCTGAAAATTATTTGCAATAAAGCCACACAAAAAAGTTATTATACCGAACACCAGATTCCTACCTCCCCTTATGTATTAACACATAATATTGATGACCTGGCCCAATATACAGCGTTTTTACCTGCGGTACATAAACTGGCCGAAGGAGGTTATGATGGCAAGGGAGTGCAGGTGATCAACGAGGAAAGTGATATCTCCAGGGGATTTGATGCTTTGAGTGTTTTAGAAAAGAAAGTAGATATCGCAAAGGAAATAGCCATGATGATTGCGGTAGGTGTAGATGGTAAAATGGCGTTGTACCCGGCGGTGGAAATGGTATTTGATACCAGTCTGAATTTACTGGCTTTCCAGCTTTGCCCAGCCGAAATTTCAAAAGAAGTATATTATAAAGCGGAAGCGATTGCTTTGGCCTCTGTGAAAAATCTTAATTCACCGGGAATTTTTGCAGTAGAAATGTTTGTAACTCCTGAAGGAGATGTGTTGGTAAATGAAATGGCGCCAAGGGTGCATAATAGCGGTCATCATACCATTGAAGCGCATTACAGTTCTCAATTTGATATGCTATGGAGGGTTATGTTGCAATATCCGTTGGGATCTACTGATCCTATCCAATCTTCGCTGATGCAAAACATCATTGGCGCTGAAGGTTATAGCGGACCAGCATATTATGAGGGATTAGAAGAAATGTTGAAAATAGAGAACGCATTTTTTCATATTTATGGCAAAGCGGAAACCAAGCCTGGCCGTAAAATGGGTCATGTAACTATTGTGAGCAATGAAAAAGCCGATCTGCTGCATAAGGCCAATAAGATCAAGCATAATTTATCGGTGATCAGTAAGAAGGGGGAATAGGGAGTGGTTAATAGTTAATAGGGAGTAATTAGTAAACAGGTGCTATGAAATGGTTGAACGAGGTGGTTTTGGAAACTGACAATATACAACTTGTTCCATTAAAACCGGCGCACAGAAAGGATTTGCTGGCTGCAGCTGCCGATGGAAATCTCTGGGAGCTATGGTTTACAAGTGTTCCATCTGAAGCAACTATCGATGCCTATTTAAACAAAGCCCTGGCTGATTACGAAAATGATACGGCTTTGCCTTTTGCAGTTGTAGACAAAAGGGCAAATACAATTATTGGTACAACAAGGTTTGCAAACGTGGTTAGTGAGCACAGAAGAGTTGAGATTGGGTATACCTGGTATGCAAAATCTTATCAAAAAACCTATGTAAACTCCGAATGCAAATTCCTGCTGCTTTCTTATGCCTTCGAGGAATTGAAGGCTATTGCCGTTGAGTTTCGCACCAACTGGTATAATTTCCCTTCAAGGAATGCCATCGCCCGCCTGGGTGCCAAACAGGATGGCGTTTTAAGAAATCACCAGCTGATGCCCGATGGCTCTTACCGGGATACGGTCGTTTTCTCGATCATTGAGAGCGAATGGAAGACCTGTAAAAAGGCGCTTCGATATAAAATAGATCAGATACATCAGCTGAACAGCAAGGCTTGAAAAGTAATCTTCAATACATAGATTATTTTTGAATGTTTCAAATAGGGTAAGTGCCGGTAACATTCCACTAAAAAATACTATTTTAAGCAGGATTTTTTATTTTTTGGCGTCTTATGTTGATTACGTACTTAATTTTAAGGCATAACGATATTTGATGATCCCTAAATATGTTCACCAAACTATAATCAGTGCAACGATTGCCTGTCTTTTTGCCGCATGTGGTTCCAAAAAGAAAGAGGCTAAATCCAGGCCCTCCCAACAACGTACTGCTCCTAAACTGGAAGCTTATATTGTTTCCACCCAATCTTTTGCAGATGTAATAGAAGTGCCCGGCTCTATTGTGGCCAACGAGGTTACTGAAATAAGGCCCGAAGTATCCGGTCGTATTGTACAATTAAATATTGCTGAAGGCAAATCTGTAGGAAAGGGCGCATTGCTGGCCAAAATATATGACGGCGACCTGCAGGCGCAGTTAAAAAAATTACAGTCCCAGCTGGCTATTGCGCAAAGCAATGAGAACAGAGCCTCCCGTTTGCTGGAAATACAGGGCATCAGCCGTAATGATTATGATATTACCCTTCTTAACCTCAATAATATCCGTGCCGATATCGACGTGATCAAAACACAGATCTATCGCACGGAGGTTCGCGCACCTTTCAGTGGTAAATTGGGACTTAGAAACGTAAGTCCGGGCGCTTACGTATCGCCTGCAGATGTCATTGCAACCATCAACCAGGTCAGTGATCTGAAGCTCGACTTCTCGATCCCGGAAAAATATATAGGCAGCATCGAAAATGGTCAGTTAGTGAATTTCACTGTACAGGGTAGTGACAAAGAGTATACTGCCAGGGTTTATGCCACCGAATCAAATGTGGGTATCACTAACCGTAGCTTATTGGTGAGAGCCAAGGTAAACGGAGCTACCAGCGCATTGGTACCGGGTGCGTTTGCAAAAGTAAAATTGGGCTTTGCCGCTAATGCCAATGCAATATTTGTTCCGTCTCAGTCGGTAGTACCTACCATAAAAGGAAAGCAGGTCATTTTATATCGCGACGGTAAAGCGCTGTTCAGTGATGTGGAGATTGGCTCCCGTGATTCTGCGAGGGTAGAAATAACCCGGGGATTGAAAGTAGGTGATACCATTTTAACAACGGGTATTATGACCACCAAGCCGGATGCCAAGGTTGAGATTGGGAAGATTGTGAAGTGATGATGGTGAGTAGGGAATAGGGCGTATCAAGTATCCGGCATCCGGTATCTAATATCTGGCATCTAACATCTAACATACAACATCTAAAGTTCAACGTCTACGAGTGAATATTTCTGAATTAAGTTTAAGAAGGCCGGTGCTGGCGATAGTGATGAATGTAGTCATTATCGTATTTGGTGTGATTGCCTTTAAATTTTTGGGGGTAAGAGATTACCCGGCAATTGATCCGCCCAATATTGGTGTGCGTACTACTTATGCGGGAGCTAACGCAGACATTATTGAATCGCAGATTACAGAGCCCCTGGAAGATGCCATTAATGGTATTCCGGGGATCCGCAATATTACGTCCAGCAGTAGTAACGGGAGCAGCAGTATTAACGTAGAGTTTGATGTAGGCGTTGATCTCGAAGCCGCAGCCAATGATGTGCGGGACAAAGTAGCGGCTGCGCAAAGACAATTACCACCTGACCTGGAAGCTCCGTCGTCGGTAAGTAAGGCTGATGCCAGCGCAGAACCGATCCTGTCGATGACGGTACAAAGTGATACCAAAAATCCGTTGGAGCTTACCGAATATGCGAATAATATATTAATAGACCGTTTGCAAACCATACCGGGTGTAAGTAGTATTGATACCTGGGGTGAGAAGAGGTTTGCTATGAGGCTTTGGCTGGATCCCAATAAAATGGCGGCTTTTGACATTACCCCGGAGGAAATTCAATCAGCCTTACAAAGGGAAAATATAGAACTGCCTTCGGGTAAATTAACCGGTGATAATACGGAACTGACTATTCGCACTTTTGGCCGGCTGGATACGGAAGAAGAGTTTGCTAATATCGTAGTTAAAAATGTAAACGGAAGCGACATACGTGTTAAAGATGTAGCAAATGTGGTACTAGGACCGGAAAATGAAGAAAGCGCTTTGAAAGAAAGTGCGGTGCCAATGGTGGCGCTGGCTATTGTTCCGCAACCGGGCGCTAACTATGTATCCATTTCCGACGAGTTTTATAAGCGCCTGGAAGATATTAAAAAGGAAGTACCTGCCGACATCAAGCTTAACATCGCTTTAGACCAGACTGAGTATATCAGGAAGTCGATTCTGGAGGTGGAGGAAACGCTTATTATTGCTATAGGATTGGTGGTATTAATTGTATACCTTTTTTTTAGGGACTGGCTATTGTCTATTCGCCCGCTGATCGATATCCCGGTTTCATTGATCGGCGCTTTCTTTATTATGTACATTATGGGATACACCATTAATGTATTAACGCTTTTGGCGATTGTGCTGGCAACAGGGCTGGTGGTAGATGATGGTATTGTGGTAACAGAGAATATCTTTAAAAAGCTGGAACAGGGCATGAGCAAGCGCAAGGCTGCGTTGGAAGGATCAAAAGAAATTTACTTTGCCGTTATTGCTACCTCTATTACGCTTGCGGTAGTGTTTTTGCCCATCGTGTTCCTGGAAGGCTTTGTAGGCCGTCTTTTCAGGGAATTTGGTATTGTGGTGGCCGGGGCCGTATTGATATCGGCGTTTGTATCGTTGACCTTAACACCGGTCCTTAACGTTTTTATTTCCAAAAAAGATGTACACAAGCATTCCTGGTTCTACCTGAAAACAGAACCCTTTTTTACAGGAATGGAAAGCCTGTACGAGCGTACGCTGAAAGCATTTATGAAATTGCGCTGGATTGCATGGGTGGTAATCGCAGCCTGTTTTGTGGTTATTTATTTCCTGTTTACCAATATACAATCGGAGCTGGCGCCGATGGAAGACAAAAGCCAGTTCAGGTTAAATTTAACTGCACCTGAGGGAACTTCTTTCCTGGCCATGGATCAGTACGTGAACAAGGTTTCACAGTTCCTGATCGATTCGGTGCCCGAACATGAGATCGTGCTATCGATAACAGGATCAAGAATGAGTGGCGCCGCCAATAACGGTATGATCCGGGTGAGGTTGGTGAAACCCGATGAGCGGGATCGATCTCAAAAAGAAATAGTGGAATATGTAAACAGGCATGTTTCAAAATACACGGAGGCCAGGGCTTTTGCCAACCAGGATCAAACGATACAGGTAAACCGTCGTGGAGGCCAGGCGGTACAATTTGTACTGCAGAACAACGACTTCGATAAGCTTTCGGAAATATTGCCCCGGTTTTTGGATGA
>JBCNOR010000128.1:0-10535 GCA_039593785.1 Niabella sp.
ACTTACAGCTTGTTTGGTATATCAATGCACATAACGCATAAATGATTACTATCCGTTTCATTTTTTAGGAATTAGGGATAAAGCGGGAGGACGGCGCTACGGCCGTTGCTTTATTTCAGGAAAGAATTATTGAACGATTGAATTTTCAATTGAAGGACGGTACAGCAGTTGTTCATGTATGAATACATGAATAATGGATCCTGACCATAGCGGCAGGTTTAATATGAGTTACAATTACTGCTGATAAAAGAAAAAGGTATCAGATCCGGAAAACACAGAGTTGTGCATGGTCGAAAGCCTGCACAGGGGATTTTTCTGCCAGATACCACACACCCGGAAGAGGGTCGTTACCAGGCAATAAATAGGCTGAGAGAAAATATGCAAGAATATTTTGTAATGGCCTGCGGGCGGGTGCAGACTCCGGGATATCGTCTTCCTCGTCGGTAGTATAAATAAGTTTCTCCCGTAGCTCCTGGTCAACAGCATTACTGAAATGAGCTGCTCTTTTTTCAGCCAACTGTGCTAGTTGATAAATTTTAGAACCGCTGTTTCGGGTATTGTCGGCCAGGTTGCGGCTTTTGGCAAAAGCAGATGCTCCTGTACCAAACAGAAGCATAAAAAAAGAAACATAAAAAATTGCCCACCGCATGATTCCAATAAATTGCTAAACAAAAGTAGCTAAAGATGTAAAGGCCCTTTATCAACTTTAAAGCAAAAAAAGGTTAAATTTTAAATATTACAAAACCAATTCTCATTATTCAGGATTTATTAATAGTTTGCATAAGCACTAAACCCAACCTTTCACCACTTTTTAGGCGCGGCTCATACAACTTCCTTGAAAAGAGCCTTCCACGCCGATAAAATATTTTTTTACCTTAAAAACATTCATCTCATGTCATCAGACATTCAAAAATTAAATCCCCGGGAGCTTAAAAAGGTCGACGCCTACTGGCGTGCTGCCAACTACCTGTCGGTTGGCCAGATTTACCTGAGAGATAATCCACTGCTGCGGGAGCCACTAAAACTGGAACACGTAAAACAGGTGCTATTGGGACATTGGGGAACGACTCCCGGGCAAAATTTTATTTATGCCCACCTAAACCGCATCATCAATCAGTACGACCTGGACATGATCTACATCTCTGGTCCGGGACATGGCGGTCCGGCATTAGTGGGCAATACCTACCTTGAAGGCAGCTACAGCGAGATCTATCCCGAAATTACACAGGATGCCGAAGGACTTAAAAAGCTTTTCAAACAATTTTCGTTCCCCGGCGGCATTCCCAGCCACGTATCTCCCGAATGCCCCGGCTCCATGCATGAGGGCGGTGAACTGGGTTATTCGCTGAGCCACGCTTTTGGTGCTGCATTCGACAACCCGGATTTAATGGTAGCTTGTGTGATAGGAGATGGTGAGGCCGAAACAGGTCCGCTTGCTACGGCATGGCACTCCAATAAATTTTTGCATCCTGCAAAAGACGGCGTGGTTTTGCCCATCCTGCATTTAAACGGGTATAAAATTGCCAACCCGACCATTTTTGCCAGAATTGAACAAGAAGAAATGAATGACCTGATGAAAGGTTATGGCTGGAAACCATTTTGGGTTGATGGCGACGAACCTGCATATATGCACCAACGCATGGCAGCGGTGCTGGATGAAGTGATCGCTGAAATTAAAGCTATTAAAGAAACTGCCGCTGAAAACGAACAGTTCGATCGTCCCATCTGGCCCATGATCATTCTTAAATCACCCAAAGGTTGGACCGGGCCTAAAAAGGTAGACGGCCAAAAAGTGGAAGGCAGCTTCAGGGCGCACCAGGTACCGCTTTCAGACCCTGCCCATAATCCTGAACATCTGGCGCAACTGGAAAAATGGCTGCAAAGCTATAAACCTGAAGAACTGTTTGATGAAGCAGGTAAGCTGCTTGCCGAATGGCAGGAACTTGCACCCAAAGGCGACAGGCGCATGGGCGCCAACCCGCATACCAATGGCGGAGCATTAATGCGGGACCTGCATATGCCCGACTTCAAAACCTATGCCCTTGAAGTAAACAGGCGCAGCATGCCCGGCCCCGGAGATACTAAAGTGTTAGGAGCCTTTATAAGAGATGTCATTAAGCTTAACATCAATAACTTCAGGGTATTCGGTCCAGATGAAACCTTATCCAACCGGCTGAATAAAGTATTCGAAGTAACGGAACGGCAATGGATAGCAGATACTTTTGAAGAAGATGAGTTTCTGAAGAAGGAAGGCCGCGTGTTAGAAGTTTTAAGTGAGCACCAGTGTGAAGGATGGCTGGAAGGCTATGTACTTACGGGAAGGCATGGGATATTTAACTGTTACGAAGCATTTATACATATCATAGACAGCATGTTTAACCAGCATGCCAAATGGTTAAAGATGACTTCTGAAATCAGCTGGAGAAAAAAACTCCCATCGCTTAACATCCTCTTAGCCTCGCATGTATGGAGGCAGGATCATAATGGCTTTACACACCAGGATCCGGGCTTTATCGATCATGTGGTTAATAAAAAGGCCGCTGTGGTAAGAGTGTACCTTCCGCCGGATGCGAACTGCCTCCTGTCAACAATGGATCATTGCCTGAGAAGCAGGCACTATGTGAACGTGGTTATTGCTGGGAAACATCCATCGCCGCAATGGTTAAATATGGATGAAGCCACTACCCACTGCACCAAGGGCATTGGTATCTGGGCATGGGCCAGTAATGATGAAGGTATAGAGCCGGATGTAGTGATGGCCTGCGCCGGCGATGTACCTACATTAGAAACCCTTGCTGCGGTTTCTATCCTGAGAAATAAATTACCGGAGCTGAAAATACGCGTCATTAATGTAGTAGACCTGATGCGACTGCAACCCGTATCCGAACATCCGCATGGATTAAGCGACATTGATTTCGATGTACTCTTCACTAAAGATAAACCGGTTATTTTCGCCTTCCATGGCTACCCCTGGCTGATACACAGGCTTACCTACAGGCGCACCAATCATCATAATATACATGTAAGAGGATATAAGGAAGAAGGTACTATTACTACTCCTTTTGATATGACGGTGCTGAATCAAATGGACCGTTTCAGCCTGGTGCAGGACGTGTTGAACCGGCTGCCGCAGCTGGGAGAAAGAACCGCCTACATAAAAGAAGATATGAAAAACAAACATATTGAACATAAGCATTACATAAGAAAACATGGTATAGATATGGATGAAGTTCGTAACTGGCAATGGGAACTGTACTGATAACGAGTAACCGATAGCTATATAGCCCAAATCCCGCTGAAAGAAATCAGCGGGATTTTTTTGAAACCCCAACCGTGCCCTTACCAGGCTGGGAGCGGTGTAAAGGTATACGACCACCATTTTTAAAAGCTAACCTTTGTCAGTTATTGCAATGACATAAATCAATAAGAATCAACGCCGGGGTCAGCCTATTCTTTTTTCATTTGTTACAGCTTTGTTAACACAAATAAAAAAACAAATGCAAATGAAAAAGATAAAATTAGCAGCACTGTTCCTATTAGGTTTAGGTATAAACGTCTTTGCCCAGGACAGTTACAAGCTGGTGGAAAGCAAAACCAAAAACATGGTAACCGGCACTTCAACCTTGCACGACTGGAGATGTGTAGCAGAAAAACAATCAGGCACCGCTGTAATCAAGACCGGTGATGTTTTTGAAATCAAATCATTAACAGCCCGCATAGTAGCCAAGTCTTTGAAAAGTATAAAAGAGAATGGGAAATACTACGACGACGCCATGGACAAGAATGCTTATAAAGCATTGGAAGCCGATAAATATCCCGAGATCGTTTATACATTAACCGGGACTTCTAATATGAAAACGACCGGTGCTACTTCTACTTTTTCGGCTACCGGCAACTTAACCATCGCCGGCAAAACAAATAGGGTAACCTTTCCGGTAAAAGCTATTGTAAACGGTAATGCCGTAACATTTACAGCTACCGTTAAGTTCAAATTAACCGCTTTCGGTATCACCCCTCCAAAGGCGCTGATGGGTACTATTAAGACCGGAGATGACGTAGCCGTAGTATTGAACTCAACCTTTGCCAAATAACCTCAACCCAATTTTTCATTATTAAAAAAATGTTTATGAAACGCTTATCATTAGCGATAGCCCTGATCGGATGCTTTACCCTGGTACATGCACAGGATGATAAATCTATCCTATCCAAACTGCATTCTGATGTACAATTTACCAGGCCCGGAGACAAAACAGGTTTAAATATGTTTGAAACAGCTAAGGAAGAAATCATTCCTTACGATGGCCTGAAAGTTAGATTTGGAGCGGGTTTTTCCCAACAATTTCAAAGCCTCACGCATAGCAACTCCGGTGCGGTTGCCCTTTATCCAAGAATAGCGCCCGGTTTCGGAATAGCGCAGGCCAACCTTACCATGGATGTGCAGTTGTATGATGGTATTAAATTAAACCTTACCAGTTACCTGGCAGCAAGGCATCATAACGAAACCTGGGTTAAAGGGGGTTATATTCAATTTGATAAGCTTCCCTTTAAAGGTGCAGGCTGGGACAAACTGATGCAATATGCGACCATTAAAGTTGGACATATGGAGATTAACTATGGCGATCAGCACTTCCGCCGCTCCGACGGAGGCAATACTATCCACAACCCATTTATGGAAAATTATATTATGGATGCCTTTGCTACCGAAATCGGCGGAGAGTTCTATCTTCAAAAAGATGGGGTTATGGGAATGGTTGGGGTATCTAATGGCCTTATTAATGGTACCCAGCAGTCTCCGATATTAGCCGCAGGTGCCGACACTACACGTTATCACCGTAATCCCTCTTTCTACGCCAAAGGCGCTGTAGACAAACAGCTGGGCGACATACGAGTTAGAGGTGCTGCATCTGTTTACTATAACAATAGCTCTGGCCGTAGCACTTTGTATGCAGGTGACCGCACCGGTAGCAACTACTTCTTTGTAATGGAAGGAGCCACTGCCACCTCTAAAGACAACTTTACTTCCGGACGTTTCGATCCGGCCCTTACTAACCAGATTTTAGCCTTTCAGTTAAATGGTTTTATAAAAGCCAGGGGGCTTGAACTGTTTGGCACTTACGAAAATGCCAAAGGTCGTAGTATCAACGAGAAAGTGGCCAACTTCGACAAACGCAGCGTAAACCAGTTTGCTGCAGATGTCATTTACCGGATCGGAGCTAAAGAAAAAGTATTCATTGGCGGCCGCTACAATACCCTACGCGGACAGTTATTAGCCAGCAATAAAGATAAACAAAGCATTGACAGGATAGCGATTGGTGGAGGATGGTTCCTTACCAACAACATCCTAATGAAAGGTGAATATGTAGATCAAAAATACAACGACTTCCCTGCAGCAAACAGAATGGCTGATGGCAGGTTTAAAGGATTTGTAATGCAGGCGGTAGTTGGTTTCTAACAAAGCAGGAGGGTGGGGCTACCTGCGGTAGCTCCGCTCTCTTCACAAAACACAAAATCATGTTACTGGTACAATTTATATGGTTAAGTTTTTTCTATTGGCTGATGCCTACCCTGCCTGCCCAAACCTATCAAACTACTTTAGTTGAAGGCAGCTCTTTCACCCTCAAAGGCTCTTCCAACATTAATAAATTTGAGCTGGTTTATACCGGAGACCTTGGAAAAACCAATAAGGTGCAGGTAGAAAGAGCCGATAGTAAACTGAACATGAAATCCGGATCGGGCGTCAACTTAAAAGTTGACGACTTTAAAAGCGCCAATGCTTACATTACCAAAGACTTTAGAAAAATGTTACGGGCCGATACTTACCCTAACCTGGTGATTGAGCCGGTAAGCGTATGGAAACCGAAAGCACCGGCAGGAATGGTTTGTGTTTTGGTAAACCTGACAATAGCAGGATGCACGCGCCAGGAAACGATCGGCCTCAACCTTACAAAGCAGGATGCTACAGCGCTTCAATGTAAAGGCAGTCATATCATATCGCTTAAAAGATATTCCCTTGCTGCACCCAAAAAAGCCCTCGGCGCAGTGCAGGTGCACGACGAAGTGGCCATTGACATGTTACTGAAACTACAATACAGGAAAATAAACTAACAATAACACTGTTCACAATAATCTAACGATCAAAAATTACTATTATGATCATTCAATTACATGCAGACAGAAGCCTGAGCATTCACCAGGAATACGCAACGAAACTAAACGGTGTAATTTCGAGAGAGCTGGATCGCTTTGCGGAGCTGCTGACAAGAGTAGAATTGCATCTTGCTGACGAGAATGCACAAAGAAGAACAAAGGAAGATAAGAAATGCACCATTGAAGCCAGGCTTAAAAGCAAACAACCGGTTGCTGTTACAAATCACGGTGACACTTATGACAATGCAGTAACAGGGGCAATTCTCAAACTAAAAGCAAGCTTAAATACGATTATAGGAAAAATGCAAAACCACTGATAGTTCCTGCTCCAACAAAAGGCGGTTCACAAGAGCCGTCTTTTTTTTGCGGGCATATTATTTTTTTGTGGCCTTTGCCTTTATACCCATTGCGTATTGTATACCACCCAGTACATGTTTCAAAAACAATGGCTCGCTGTAAGATTCGTCGGTATGTCCTAACCCGGTATAAAAAGCACGGCCTCCTTCAAAGTTGTGGTACCAGGCCATGGGATGGAAATTACCGTTCTTCCCGCCTTCATAACTTTTTTCGTCAATAGTGATAAGCGTTTTTACATCCGGGTTGATATCTTTAAAATTATACCATTCGTCTTTACGCTCCCAAATACCGGGTAAATGTAGGGTGGACGGATGGTTTTTATCTTTTACTATGAGTTTTGCAACCTGTTGTTTGGGGTGACTGGCAAACCAGGCGCCTACCAGCTTGTTATACCAGGGCCAGCCATATTCAGTATCGGCAGCAGCATGAATACCAACAAAACCACCACCGTTACGTATATACTTTTGTACAGCAGCCTTCTGATCTTCATTAAACAAGGTACCGGTGGTACTTAGAAAAATGATCGCAGCATATTTTTTCAGGTTTTTGTCGGTGAACATGCTGGAGTCTTTTGTTACTTCTACATCAAATCCATTTTCAGCTCCCAGCTTTTGAATGGCTTCTACACCTTTTGGAATGGAAGCATGATAGAACCCGGCCGTTTTGGTCATTACCAGTACGCGGGGTTTAGCTACCCCGTTAAAAGAAATGGCAGCAAATGCGAGGATTAGGACAGCAAGGAAGGCAAGTTTTTTAGACATGACATATATTGTTTAAATAGATATATATCGACTAAAGTAATGTAAATTATTATTACTATCCACATTTTTTAAACCATAAATCTCGTGAAACCGAATACTAGCAAGACTTTAGCTATATTTGCAGCGCAAAACGCACCTATATTATTAAATATAAAGATGAAACGCCCCACCAGAATATTTGGCGCATGAGAATTAAAAAAAGGCGTTACATCCTTTAAAAAATGTAAAAATTAAAAACATACGGATGAAAAAGATCACTTTTACACTTCCCGCAGAGGCACTGGGTAATGCAACCGGAGCCGTTTTACTTGGAGACTTTAATGATTGGAACTTTGATAAAGGCATCAGCCTTAGTGTACAACCCGATGGTACTTTAGCTGCTTCTGTTGAGCTGGAGGCGGGTAAGAGCTATCAATACCGTTTTTTACTAAGCGATGGCACCTGGGTAAATGACTGGGCTGCACAACAATATGTACATGATGCCGCGTTTGGTGTAGAGAACTCTTTGATCATTGTTCCTACAGAAACTATAGTCGAAAAGGTAGCTACCATTACTAAAAAAGTAAAAGCAGCGGTAACTTCTAAAGAAGAAAAAGAAAAGGCTAAACCCAAAAAAGAAGCCAAAACAGCCGCGTCTACAACAAAAAAAGAAAAAGTGGCTACTGTTGCTAAAAAAGTGAAAGCTGAAGCTGCACCTAAGGCAGAAGCGGTAAAATCACCCAAAGAAGCTAAAACAGTTGCTCCTACAACAAAAAAGAAAAAGTCTTAGTAGCGTTGTTAAAAGACTACCCTGGAAAGATTGAAGGAGTCGGCAGTAAATTGCTAAATTGTTAGAAGCAGACGGTATTGATACCTAGCCGCTTTAGCAAAAGCAACCGGTAAGAAATGGAACACTATTCTGAGGCTGCAGCTGCAAGATGGGATGAGCTGGCTGTTTTACAGGAAAAGCAGATTGGCGGAAAATAAAATTCTTATGAGGTAAAAAGTATAGGCGGTCTGGTATCGTTTTACTTTTTACTTCATTCTTATCTATCGTTTTTTAGCGCTATAGAAATAAACCACCTGGAGGCTTATCAATAGAAGTATGCCTACCAATTGGTGAGAGATGGCCAGTGCTAATTTATCAGGAGTGAGGTAACTGACCAGGGTTAGTATGCCTAATGTCACCTGAACCAGGGTGATCAATAAAGGCATATTACGTAGTTTATAAACTACAGTCCCCTTGGACTGCCTGTAGAGCAGTATGGTGTATATAATTACCAACAATGTAAGAATATAAGCCAAACCGCGATGTACAAACTGTATCGCCAGCAGGTTGTGTAACCAACCACCCTCGCTCATATCAGGAATAAATTGTCCATTAATGCTGGGCCATGTAATGGATGATTTTGCTGCGTGGGTTCCCGCCATAAAGGCACCATAAATTAATTGTATGGTTAACAGCGCAAACAGCAGCCAGGTAAAGTTCCGGATGGAGGGAATATGCTCTTTTTTAAAGTCGGGTACCGATAACTTCATAGCGAACCAAATTACATACACTAATAAAACAAGGGCTGCTATAAAATGGGCTGCCAGCCTGATATGACTTACATAAACCAGGTCTGTTCCCACCCCGCTGGCTACCATGATCCAGCCAATAGCACCCTGTAAGGCGCCCAATACAAATAAAACAACCATCGGCCACAGCATGCTGCGGTCTATTTTCTTTTTATATATAAAATAGGCAAAGGGAACAATAAAAACAACACCCATAAACCGGGCCCAGTTACGGTGTAACCACTCCCAGAAATAAATGAATTTAAAATCGTGAAGCGAAAAATAATTGTGAATATACTTGTATTGCGAAATCTGTTTATACTTTTCAAAAGCAATATTCCAGTCATGCTCGTTCATAGGTGGCAAAGCGCCTAATATAGGCTTCCACTCCGTTATTGAAAGTCCGCTGCCGGTAAGTCGTGTAATTCCGCCCAGTAACACCTGGATAATAATCATGCCCGCTCCGATAAAAAGCCATATGGCTACGGGTCTGTGCTTTTTCAAATCCATAATTGGCCGCAAAATTACGAGGCAAAATCGGTTATGGTTTCAATATTTTTTTGCCGGCAACCACCGGATCGCCTAAAAAGACTCCCTGTTGCTATACCCTCCTTACTTAAGCCGGAACCCTTTATCTTTGCGCCCTGAATTGAAGTACCCGCGCAACCGGGTGACAGGTGAATGAAATAAACAAAAAACAAAAAATGAAAGCATATACTTTTTTAATCAGATACAGGCTGCCCATCTCCGTTATTGTTTTACTGGCAGGCATCTTTACCAATTATGCGGCGGGTTTCTGGCCTGCGTTTCCCCTGTACCTGATCGCAGCCATCCTGATTTTCAGCCATTTCTTTTTTGGTCCACTCCGGCTGATACAGGAATATATGGAGAACGGCGATATGGATGGCGCTGAAAAAGTGTTGAACTCCATTAAGTTTCCCAATCTTTTATATAAGCCTATCCGTTCTGTTTATTATACGCTGAAAGGCAATATTGCTATGAGCAAACAAGATTTCGATGGTGCTGAAACAATGATGAAAAAAGGACTGGACTTAGGTATGCCCATGAAAGAGGCTGAAGGCGCAAGCATGTTGCAAATGGGTATGCTGGCTATGCAAAAAGGGAATATCAAGCAGGGCGAAAGTTATATTCGCCAGGCCATCAGAAAAGGCCTGCCTGATAAGGAAAATGAAGCAGCGGCTTACCTGCAAATGTGCAGCATTATGATGAACAAGCGGGAGTTTCGTGCGGCAAAAGATTTTTACAGGAAAGCAAAAGCCTGCAACCCAACTACTCCTCAAATAGTAGATCAATTAAAAGAAATTGGCAAATATATTACCCGGATGCCCGGATAATGGAAGCACAGACATAATTATCAAAGAGGCTGCTCTAAAGATATTTGAGCAGCCTCTTTTTTTATTGGCCGTGCGGCTTTTTAATTCATTCCTAGATAAACAGGTTTCAAAATTATTGTTACATATAGTTTACCCTCTCCTCCCAGCCAGTGGAGACACTGGCCAGAGCTATGCTAAAGTTTGTGTCTCCACAAACCAATTGGATGCATTTCAATAAAATTGATGTTGGTTCATTCTTAACTACCGGAAAATACCGTCGCGCCCTACCTTAAGTTCAAAATCGGTTTCCCACTGGTTCGGTTTTACATTCAACTTTCGTTCAACATCCACAATCAATTCCGGCTGCCTTCGTTCTCCAAAAAACTGGCCTGCATCCCAT
>JBCNOR010000129.1:0-10512 GCA_039593785.1 Niabella sp.
GGGTTAAGCCATGCAGTTCACCCGCCTGCTCGTAACGGTACACGGTACCAAATTCAGCATAGCGAACCGGTAAGTCCTTGTAAGATTTAGGCGAGGTTTTATATATTTCGCAGTGATGCGGGCAATTCATGGGTTTTAAGAAAAACTCCTCCCCTTCATGCGGGGTTTTTATGGCCTGAAAACTATCTGCGCCATATTTTTCGTAGTGACCCGAAGTTTTATACAAATTAATATTACCGATATGCGGTGTAATAACCGGCAGGTAACCTACTTCCAGCTGAGCTTTTTGCAGAAAATTTTCCAGACGCTGGCGTAGCATAGCCCCTTTGGGCAACCACATGGGTAAGCCCTGTCCCACTTTCTCAGAGAAAGTAAACAGCTCTAATTCCTTTCCTATTTTCCTGTGGTCGCGTTTCTTCGCTTCTTCCATCATGATATTATATTCTTCCAGCTCTTTATTGGAAGGGAATGTAACACCATAGATGCGCGTCAACATCTTATTTTTCTCGTCACCACGCCAGTAAGCTCCGGCAATATTAGTTAGTTTAATGGCCTTTATAAAGCCTGTATTGGGAATATGAGGTCCCCGGCATAAATCGGTGAAGTCACCCTGTGTATAAAAACTGATGCTCCCGTCCTGCAGGTTTTCAATCAGCTCCAGCTTATAGGGATCCTGCTTTTCGGTAAAATAGGTAATAGCATCTGCTTTTGAAACCGCTTTCCGTTCAAACCTCGACTTCTTTGCAGCCTTCTCCTTCATTAATTTCTCGATCTTCAGGAGGTCTTCTTCGGTTATCTTGGTTTCTCCCAGGTCAATATCGTAGTAAAATCCTCTTTCGATGGGCGGACCAATAGCGAATTTGGTATCAGGAAATAATTCCTGTATCGCCTCTGCCATCAGGTGCGCTGATGAATGCCAGAAGGTGGACTTACCTTCGTCATTAGTCCATGTAAGCAGTTTCAGGCTGGCATCGGTGTCAATAGGCTTAAAAGCATCTACCACCACCCCATTCACTTCGGCTGCGAGAACATTCCTTGCCAAACCTTCAGATATCGACTTTGCCACGTCTAAAGCAGTTATACCTGCTTCAAACTCTTTTTTGGCGCCATCGGGTAAAGTTATTGTGATCATCTACAGTATCAATTTTAAAAAGTTTGCTAAAATACTAAACTATTATGAGCAGGCAAAAGACAAACTGTTCAATTACATCACTATTGGTCATCTTTAAAATCGAATTTTATGATTTTTGGCATGGTTTTGTTAGATTTTTATTAAAACCTCAACCCTTAAACCTTTATTTTATGAAATTTTCTTATATCACGATAGGTCTGTTAAGCATGTCACTGGCCAGCCAGGCACAACAAGGCTGGGCCATCAGCGATAAAGTAATGATTGGGCACAGCTGGACGGTGGGTAACCGCGTGAACGATGATATGAAATATGCTTTTCACCCTACTGTTCAATTTGGCCGTACGGCTATGTATAATTTTAGCAGCAGTGTGGGTATTGGCCTGGGCACATTTTTTAGTACCGAAGGCGTACGTTTTAAAGTGGACGAAGGAGCCGTTGACCGCTTCGAGCAGCGTATGAACTATATCCGTATCCCGCTGGGCGCTATGTTTACATTTGGCGATCCGGCCAACAAAGTAAGACCCCGCCTGGGCATTGGTGGTTCCGTTGGTTTTTTGGTAGGTGGTAAAACCTATGGCTTATCAAGCGAGGATGCGATCATAGGCCTGAAAACTACCAAAGCCATGAGCACTAAAGTGGACGCCGGAGCTAATGCGTCACTCGGGTTCAGTGTACGGGTAGCCGATGGCTTCCTGATCAACCATGATATTAATTATTACCATGGTCTTGTTACCAATGAGTATGAGGCCGATATATTTAACCGGGCTTCTTTCACGCACCGGAACATAGGACTGAGCATGGGCTTTAGCATTACCGGCGACGCCATGAAAAGATGGAAAGGTAAAATGAAAGGCATGCATCATAACTAATGAATTAAAAGATACAATCAACTTATCCCCGAAAACTCAAAAGCCGCTATGTATTACTACAAGCGGCTTTTTTAATGACCCGTAGCCGGTATCGCATGTTTATGCGATGACATTTTTGGAATTTGATTTACCTTAGTGGTATGGTCCTCCGGCTGCTGTTGTCGCTCAATTTACTAATTGCTATATGCCATACCGGGTATTCGCAACATTTTATTTTCAACCGCTTATCAATAACCGACGGGCTCCTGTCCAACAATATACTCACGGTAGCACAGGATCAACGCGGGTATATATGGCTGGGAACAGAGAACGGCCTGCAGCGGTATGACGGAACGCGGTTCAGAACGATCCGTGATGAGCGTGCAGATCAGCTGTTGCAAGGGAATAATGGTCTGCTTTGGGTACGATCGGGCAAACAAATAGGGATGATCAATCCCCGTAATTTCAGTTTCACGCCCATACCTTATGAAGGCAGCAACGAGGTTTATGGCAACTCAGGCATATGGCTAAAGCAGGATGCTTCGGGAAATATTTTTTTGTTGATAACAGGTAAAAGCTGCCAGTACTATAGCGAAAAGAACGGACGCTTTTCCCCGGCCAACAACCCTTTTTCAATACCGGCACACCTGAAAGTACAGGATATTGTTGAAGATGTAGTCAGGAGCAGGTACTGGATTGTCTCCAGGGATGACTTTGGCTATTGGGACCGGCAAACGCGCCAATACTACAATCTTTCGAATAATGGCCAGGCCGATTACCTGCTCCGTGCAATGGCCGCACACGCACCTGTAGCCAGCTTTTTTATCGATAATCAAAAACGATACTGGATCCAAACCGGTAGTAAATCGAGTACCACTTTTTTTTGTTATAACAGTACCTTAAACCGGTTTACAAGTGATACCTCCGGCCTCAGCAGCATGGGCAACGGAAGCTATTTTGAAGTATATGGTTTTAAGCAACTAAATGAGAGCGCGCCCGCTGTGTATGGTTTGAATTGTTTTCGTATCCGCGGCTCCCAACGTTTCAATGAGATCAAAACACCTGCCAACAATCCCTATGGCATTCAATTCAATTCGGTGGAAGACCTGTTTCAAAGCAAGGATGGTACGGTATGGGTAGCAACTGATAACGGCCTTTATTTCACCAGCAGCGTACGTAATAATATCCACCTGTTATTGAGCCAGGAAAAGGGCCGGGCTTCTATCAGCAGCCTTTTCGAGGACAGCTTTAATAATATTTGGGTGGGCACCTGGGGACGGGGAACTTTCGTTTTGAAGAATCCCCAAAACAGCCAGGAAGTCAGGCCTCTTGAAGGTGTAAATAACCTGGATGCCTATGCAAAGCAGGTTTGGACCATTTGTGAAGACAACAGGAAGCAGGTCTGGATCGGCTGCCAGGAAGGCCGGTTAGTACAATATCATCCCGGAACCAAACGTGCGCTACTCCATAAACCCAGTATATTTAAAAACAATGCGATCCGGCAGATCATCAAAGACGAGGAGGGGCTGCTGTGGCTGGGGCTTCAGGACGGCAGGTTATTAACCTGCAATCCGTCAACAGAGGCCGTAATTAATGAATCGTTTCATGAACAGCTTTCTTTTAACGGTCCGGTTAGCCGGATGGGTTTTATGAATAAGCATCAACTATGGATTGCGGTTCATAACAAGGGTATCTATATTGTTGACACCAAAACACGAAAACTGGTCCGGGCAATAACTGCAGACCAGGCACAGACATCATTTATTGCAACAACCAGGGAGCTATTAGCTTTTAATGATACCTTATGTTTGATCGCCGGAGACAAATCAGGAATTTTGAATACACGGAATTTCAAGGTAGACTACAGCAGCTTCCCTGGTGGACAATTACCCGGAAGCATATTTACCTTGCAAAAAGATCAGTATGGAAACTGCTGGGCGGGAGGCAGCAGCGGTATTTACAAGTTGAATATGGCCAGCCGGACAATTACAAGACTTACACAACAGGATGGCCTTATTACCATTCACAATAATAGCTATGTTCCCGAAAGAAGCATAAGACTGCAATCTGGCTGGCTGGCGTTTGGCGGCAACCAGCACCTGGTATTATTCAACCCCGCCGAATATAATAATTCCATGCCTCCTCCTCCTGTAAGTATTACAGGATTTCAGTTAAACGGCAGGTATCTCCCGGACGATTCCGTAACGGCTTCTCAAACCATCGACATCCCCTACGAACACAGGGTTTTTAGTATTGAATTTGCTGCTATTAACTTTATGCAAAAAGGCAGGCTGACATATGAATACAAGCTGGAAGGATTAAACGATGAATGGATCTCTTTAGTAACGCCTGTAACCATCAACTACAACTTTCTGCCTCATGGCCATTACCGTTTTTTAGTAAGAGCTAAAAATGAGCAGGGACAGTATTCACCTGTTACCACATCATTACCCATCTATATAGCGCCTCCATTCTGGAAAACGGCCTGGTTCTACATCCTGATCGGGTTAGCTGTCGCCTCCCTGCTGTTCTACCTGCACCGTTTAAGACTGCAAAAGCTGCTGCATATTGAACAGGTAAGAAGCCGCCTGGCCAGGGACTTGCATGATGATATGGGCTCTACGCTCAGCACCATCAATATCCTTAGTAATATGGCCCTACAGCAGCAAACGCTGGACGAAGCTAAAAGCAAAGCTTATATGAGCACCATCAGTTCAAGTACATCGCAAATGATGGAAGCAATGGACGATATTGTTTGGAGCATTAATCCTGTTAACGATAATGTTGCAAAGATGGTGGCGCGCATGAAAGAAACAGCAGGCGCCATACTGGAACCCCAGCAGATCGACTATCATTTTGATGTGGCGCCCTCCGTAGCTGAGGTTCATTTGTCTATGGAAGCAAGACGTGAAATATTCCTGATATTCAAAGAAGCCATCAATAATACGGTGAAGTATGCTGCAGCCACTCTTGTAACCTTTACCTTCAACCGGAAAGGCACCAGCCTTGTGTTAACCATTGAAGATAACGGGATCGGTTTCAGGATGGACACTCCCGGCTCTGCGGTAAGAGGTAATGGTCTAAAGAATATGCAGAAAAGAGCAGCAATGCTGAAAGGACAACTATCCATCAACTCCCGGGCGGGCAAAGGCACTTCTTTAAAGCTGGTCATGCCCATCGCATAAATATGCGTTTAAAGTGACTGACGGGTAAATGATATTTGCACTATCAATGAAGAATCGATCTTTTCAATAAAGAAATTAAAATCAGATGAACCCAAAACTCTATTCCATACTCCGGCTATTGCTGGGCATATTTATTTTACTGGGTATAACAGAAACCGGTAACACCCTGGTAAACCATTACCGGTGCAGTATTAAGTTTATTCCCGCTCACCCGGTCATAACACTGCATCAACAACAAAAACCTTTAAGGCAGGTTGTACTTTATTGTGCACAACTGATCGACTCCACTCAAAAACATTTAAGCTGATTGAATGATAAAAGTATTATTATACGATGATTCAGACCAGTTCAGGGAAGCTATAACGCTGCTACTGGGCGGTACCGAAGGTTTTGAAGTAGCGGGCAGCTTTAACAACTGTGAAACTGCAGCAGCGGATATCGACATGCTGAAACCAGATGTCATTTTAATGGACATAGACATGCCGGGAGCCACAGGTATTGACGGTGTAAGGATGATCAGGGAGAAAAATGACACCATCAAAATCATTATGCTGACAGTTTTTGACAATAACCAGAATATTTATGATGCCATCCGTTTCGGAGCCAATGGATATGTATTAAAGAAGTCTGCTCCCACCGCCATTATCAATGCTATAAAAGATGTTTTTGAAGGCGGCGCCCCCATGAATTCTTCTATTGCAACACAGGTATTACAAATGTTTGCGGGTATGTCTCCGGCCACTCAAAACTATGGCCTGTCTGAGAAAGAAAAAGCAGTGCTGAAGTCACTGGTAGACGGCAACAGTTATAAGATGGTGGCTGCCTCTCTAAACATATCCATCGATACGGTTCGAACACATATTCGCAATATATACGAGAAACTGCAGGTCAATTCAAAAAGCGCGGCGGTAGCCAAAGCATTGAAAGACCGTATCCTTTAATATTTATATTATCAAAAAAATGAAACGGCAAGCCGTAAGGGCATTGCTATGTCTCAAAACAACAATATTATGAAACTATATAACACACCCCTTCTCCTTTTTATATGTCTAGCACTGGTTGCCTGTAAAAAGACAGTGATTATTAAACCTGATCCGGCTTCACCAACACCAACGGATCCGGCCATCCAGCGGAGTTTTAAAATTGCATTTGAAAGCCTGCCCAACTACCAAAATACTCCCCAAGGTCTTACAGTAGCTGTTACTATTGAACCCGCCGGCGGTGGCCAGCCCATGAGTATTTCCACGCCCCTGGCATACGATCAGCTGTATCGCACTACCGCGATGAACCTACCCAAAGGCACTTATCGTATCAAAGGGCTAATTATTAAAAATCAAAACGGTTATGCACTCTTCGCTACGCCTGTTGGCGGATCTGCTAAAGCAGCCCTCGTGAACAAGCCCCTCAGTATAGCGATAGCATTAAATGATGAAGCGGAGCCAATAATACAATTGCAGGTGCTCGCTGTTACTGCAACAGATATACCGCAAAGCTTTGGCTATAGCGCCGGAAGCTTTGGCAACAGGGCCGGCGACCCCAATTCTGAAATGGATAAACAAATATTGATACGCCCCATTATCAGGGTTGGGAGGGTTATATACGACAGTATACCGGCACAGCTGATTATCAAAAGCTGGAATGCTGACAATGAAATGAGTTACAATATCCATTACCTGAAAGGCGGCGCACAGGGAATTTACTTATCAGCGAAAGCTGTAAAACATCAGTTGTCTGTTTCCAAATGGGGCTCTTACGACGAGTTCACCTTAAATAAAGAAGATATACAGGAGGGGGTTATTTATGATATTGGCGGCGATATAGAACCCCAAAAGCTAAAGTCGGTTTTAGAATACAAGATCGTAAAAGGGATATCTACACCCGTAACAAAAACAGATTATGAATATCATAGTAATGGCTTTATTAAGCAAAAACAGGTATGGGGTAAACGTGCTGATATGTCTACCTACCTTATTCAGAAAGACGTCTATGAGTACACCGATAATAAAATAGGCATTATTAAAAGCTACAACGAAAACGATGTTCTTATAAAAACAACAACCGTACAGTACCAGAATACCGCAAAAAAGATCTCATCGATAGAAGAAAAAACCGGCACAGCAACCATACATACTTCTGTTACCTATACCGCCTTGGAAACGCGCTCGGGCATCACCCAGGATTATCGCATTGATGCTGCCACTAACAATGGCCCCGGCTTACCGATGACCTACTTTAGCAAAACGATGCGTGGAGGATCGGCACTTACCGATATTATAACCACCGAAAACGGCCCCCATGCCGAGGGTTTATATGAATACGATTTCTGTGTCAACCCTTATGTGCATCTTGAAATCCCTGACCGGCAGTTTCTCTTATATGAAAAGCACAACTTGAAAGCCCAATGGAAAAACTGGCTTAGGGGTTATCCTGAAAACGAACCTTACACTTTCTATTATACTTATAATGACAATGGACATCCCAGAGAGCTCCTAAGTCAATATCGAAATTACCAAACCAAAAAAGACACGTACGCTATACGTACCGTGTATACGTATTACTAAAATACCCTTCAACATATAAATTAAAAAACAAAAAAAATGAAACTAAAACTTCATGGGGCACTTTTATGTCTGCCTCTAAGCCTAACCTTTCTATTTACATTTAACGCCTGTAAAAAAGATGCGAACCCACAGGAACCCCAGGAACCGCAGATCACTATAACACCACTGGTTCGTCCCAAGGGCAGTCCCATTGGGATGGCTGTCTCCAAAGAAATCGGTACATCCGGAGGTACCGTTGAATGGCCGGGCGGACATATTCGCATTCATATTCCTGAAGGCGCTTTAACCAGTAATACCGCAATTACCATCGAGCGTCTTAACAATACCAATATCGCGGGTATGGGATATGCTTACGCGCTTAAACCACATGGACCAATATTTGCAAAACCCGTTACCATTACTATGTCCTGGGCCGACATGGCCGACAGCGTGGGACTACTGCAAACCCTGGGTCTTTCCTACCAAATGGATGATGGTGTTTGGAAATTCGTTGGCGCCGACGCTGTGAATACAGAGGCTCAAACAGTAAGTTTCAAATCCACCCATTTCAGCGACTGGTCTTTAATGAACCGTATATCATTATCTCCTTATCAGGCAGATCTCGAAACCGGCGAAAAGAAAACCATACAGGCAATGATCTTTACTGAAGCCGATTGGGACAACCTTTTTATACCATTGGTTAACAATCCTAATGGGCCCTACAATGAACCCGGCTATCCAGTTGGGAATCCCGCCCCGCTCCCCTCGAAGTTTATTAAATCGTGGGAATTAACCGGGCCAGGCCGTCTGAATAAAAGCAATAAACAGTCGGTCGAATACCAGGCTCCGGCATCGGTTAACGGAACAGCTACAGCAAATATCAGCCTCGAATTAAATGCGCCGGTACCAGGTAAATTTCTGCTAACGAGCGCTATGAATATTATGGGTGACGGATGGGCAGAGTTAAGCATTAACAATAGTGCTCCTGTACGTTTTCCCGTGACGCCCGTGGTAAAAACGGGATCGAGGTATATCCTTTCCAATCCTGAAGACGAAGGCGGCGGACATTTCCTGCTGACCTGGAACGGGGAGCTGGGTAGTCATCCTTTTGATCTTGCTGCCGATGGAACACGGTTTCATTTCTTAACGGCTACTACCGGATACAGTGCTTTTTATATACCCGGTCGTGATATGCCTCCGCAACCCAGCGAAGGAAATGTAACGGTTACCAAACTGGGAAATGGCCGTGCTGAAGGTAGCTTTACCATTAATAATGTAGGAGTGGGCACTCAATTCAAGCCCGAAGCCACTGCCCATGGCAGGTTTAATGCAAAGTTGTTCATACCATAAAGACAACGCATCAAGCCAGTATATGTATAGAAAAAAGCCGCAGGGTTGTATTACCTGCGGCTTTTATATTGCACTTTATTACAACCATTTTAACCGGCAGCCGCCAGGCTTCTAAAGTCCACACTCACCAGTTTACTTACTCCCGGCTCCTGCATAGTCACACCATAGATCACATCCACCGTGCTCATCGTTGTCTTATTGTGGGTAACAATGATGAACTGTGAGTTATCGCTAAACTCGCGGATCATATTGGTAAACTTACCTACGTTCGCATCATCCAGCGGGGCATCTACCTCATCCAATATACAGAATGGCGCGGGTTTGATCAGGTAGATGGCAAATAACAACGCTGTTGCAGTCAGGGTTCTTTCTCCCCCGCTCAGCTGCGTTAAAGAGGTCGGTCTTTTACCCTTTGGTCTTGCCATTACATCAATACCCGTTTCAGCAAGGTTTTCAGGATTTTCCAATACCAGGTCGCACTGGTCATCTTCAGTAAACAAAGACTTAAATACTTTCTGGAAATTCTCTCTTACCTGGTTGAAGGTATCCAGGAACTTCTGGTTGGCAGTAGATTCAACTTCCTCAATTGTTTTGAGCAGGCTTTCTTTTGCATTCACCAGGTCATTCTTCTGTTCCACAATAAACTCGTAGCGCTTTTTCATTTCGGTGTAAGCCTCAATAGCTGTTGGGTTTACCTCGCCCAGGTTTTCAAGGCGCTTTTTCAAACGATCCGATTTTTCCTGTAATTCTTCTGTGCTGGTTTCAGTAGTACGTTCTTCGTCCAGTATATCTTCCAGCTGTATTTTAAATTCAACATTCAATCGTTCTTTGGTACCAGCTAACTGAAGCTTTAATTCGTTCAGCTTATCTTTTATAGCAGCCAACAAATGATCTACCTGCTCTTTTTCTTTTGTTTTATGACGCAGCTCGCTTTCTTTTTCACTCAATTGATTCCGCAGGTTATAGTAAGCCTGGTCGGCCTCGTCCAGCACTTTCTTATCCTCTTCACGGCTATGCATCAACTGCAATAATTCTTCTTCAACTGCAACCAAAGCCGCTTCATTCTGTGCAATATCTTCACTCGTGCTTGATAACTGCTGTGTGCTCTGCTCTACCTGCTTTTGTAATGCATCCAGCTGGTTATTCTTAAAGTTCAGCTCCTGCTTCAAAGCGTTGATCTTACTTTGCTGACGCGTAACGTTCAGGTTAAACTCGTTAAAATACCCCTGCGACTCTTCATGCGCGCCCTGGGCGGCCTTAAAGCTTTCTTCAGCTTCGGCCAGTTTATTGGCATTAAGCTGTAATACTTCGTTAAACTCCTGCAGTTCGCGGCGAACCCCTTCTACAGAGGATTGCGTTTGCTGTAACTGCTCATTCAGGTCTTCCATGCGGTTACGCGCCGCGCTTTGCTGCCCCTGTATCGAGAACGAGCGTTTCGGAGCACGCGTCAGCTACAC
>JBCNOR010000013.1:0-21647 GCA_039593785.1 Niabella sp.
CAGCTATTTGAGGTTAACCAATGCCAACATTAACCTGAAAACGGGACAGCAATCGTCTGGTGGAGAGGGAGAAGCTCAGGGTGCATCTGCTGCTCCTAAAGTAAACCAGGCCATGTATGGCATGGCCAATTTCTCATTGCCCATATTTGCCGGTGGCCGTATTAAATATGGTATAGAATCAGCAAAGTACCTGTTGGAAGCTGCCAAATTGAATGCAGGTAGCGATAAAAATGAAATAGCTTACAATATCAGCCGGGCCTACGTGAATCTTTTCAAAGCTTCGCAGGTGGTGCGTGTGCTGAAGGAGAACCTGGCAACCTCGCAAAAAAGAGATGAAGATTTTTTGAATAAGGAAAATAATGGCGTCATCGCCCGCAATGACCGGTTGAAAGCGCAATTGCAGACTTCCGATATAGAGCTGCAATTGCTGGAGGCGGAGAACAATTACAATATTGCCAACATGAATATGAACCTGCTGCTGGGTTTACCCGAACAGACTATTATAGAAGTAGATTCTTCATTTGTAAATCAGCAGGTGGATATAAAAACCTTTAGCGACTACCAGCAGCAAGCCTTGCAAAACAGGAAGGATGTACAGGCTTTGGGTTTTCAGCAAAGAGCTGCTCAACTGGCTACCAAGTCTGCCAAAGCAGAAAATTTACCCACTTTAGCGCTTACGGGAGGTTATGTAGCAGCTGATATTCCTAATTTTTTAACAGTTACCAATGCGGTTAATGCAGGGGTAGGTATCCAATACAACCTGGCAAATTTATGGAAGAGCAATGCAGTTTTGAAGCAGTCCCGGGCGAGAGAAACACAGCTGCTGGCTTCAAAGGAATTATTAATGGATGGCGTAAAGCTGGAGATCAACAGGGATTATCAAAATGCATTTGTAGCTAAAAAGAAAATCGAGGTTTACGAAAAGTCCGAGCGCCAGGCGGAAGAAAATTACAGGATTACCAAAAATAAATTTGATAATAGCCTGGTAACTATTACCGAACTGCTGGATGCAAATGTGGCTTTACTGTCAACTAAGATCAATGTTTTAAATGCAAAGGCAGATGCAGCATTGGCCTATAGCAAATTATTAGAAACAACCGGAGTACTTTATCAATAAAATATTAATTCACTAAAGATGGCAAATAATACAGTTACAGAAGCAAACGAACAGGCACCGGCGAATGCGCCTGCTACAAAGAAAAGAAGCCCGATATTTTTCATTATTCTTGGTGTTATGGTGGTCCTGGGAGCCTATTTTGGTATATCAGGCTATATCCATGGTCAAAGCCATGAAGAAACGGATGATGCGCAGATAGAAGCTAACTTAAGCCCCGTTATTTCAAAAATTTCTGGCTATATCAGTGAGGTGCGCGTTCGCGATAATCAGTTTGTCAATAAAGGCGATACTTTAATTATACTGGATAAAAGAGATTTGACAATGGCGCTCCAGCAGGCAGAAGCAGCGCTGGGAACCGCCCGCAGCAACCTGTCTTCGGCTGAAGCCAGTACTTCGGCTACCAACCAAAATATTACTACTGCCAACGCTGCGGTTGCTACAGCCAACGCGCAGATAGAAGCTGCGAAAGTAAATGTTTGGCGTACCGGCGAAGATCTTAAGCGGTATGAAAACCTGATTAAAGATCATTCCATCACACAACAACAATACGAGCAGGCTTTGGCGGCCAAGCAATCGGCCGACAAGCAATTGGAAATACTGGTAGCACAAAGAAACCAGGCTGCCGCGCAAACCAGTGTGGTAAAAAGCCAGGTATCGGCCAGCTCAGAACAATCTGCTATCGCCAGGTCCAGTATCAGGCAAAAAGAGGTAGAAATAGAAAATGCAAAGCTAAACCTGAGCTATACCGTAATTGTAGCTGCGGAAAGTGGAGTGGTTTCAAAAGTGCCGGTTCAGGTAGGGCAATTTATCCAGGCTGGAGCACAGCTGTTTAATGTCGTTTTAAATAATGATAAATGGGTTGTAGCTAACTTCAAAGAAACCCAGATCGCTAAAATGGTAGAGGGGCAGAAAGTATCTGTAAAAGTAGATGCATTTCCCAAGCATGAATTTGATGCGAAACTGGCTTCCTTTTCCCCCGCAACCGGAGCGCGTTTTGCATTGTTACCTCCGGATAATGCCAGCGGAAACTTTGTGAAAGTGGTTCAACGCCTGCCTGTAAAAATTGAGTTCACTGATAAGAACGACTCTTTGATTCAAAAATTACGCCCGGGGCTGAATGTGGTAGTGGATGTACATCTTAATTAGTGAGTAAATGAGTAATGTATGAATGGCGGCTACTCATAAATGATAAGCATAGCGCCTTGTTCAGGTGAAGTTTTACCAGGAGACAATAGCCTGGTAGAGTAGATGTAAATGGTAAGGCAGTGAACAGGAGGTTAGAATTTAGATTGAGAATCAGTTAATCTTGGTTAACGGAAGGGTGCATATCGGGACCAGGTAGGCAGCTGCTGAAATAATAAAAAAAATGGAAGATCAAAATTCACTGGTGGAATATGGTTTCCGCCGGTTTATAGTAACCCTGACAGCCATCGTTTGTGCGTTGTTGGAAATTGTGGATACAACGATCGTCAACGTGGCGTTGAATGACATGAAGGGAAATATGGGTGCCACCTTATCGGAAGTGGGCTGGGTGATTACAGCTTATGCGATAGGTAATGTGATCATCGTTCCGATGACCAGCTGGCTATCGCAACAGTTTGGACGAAGAAATTATTTTGCTTTTTCAATAGCATTGTTTACGGTCTGTTCCTTCCTTTGTGGTAATGCCACCAATATATGGGAGCTGGTTGCATTCAGGTTCCTGCAAGGGGTAGGTGGAGGCGCCCTGCTGGTTACCTCGCAAACCATCATTACCGAATCCTATCCTGCTGAAAAACGGGGTATGGCACAGGCAATTTACGGGTTAGGTGTAATTGTGGGGCCTACTTTAGGGCCACCCCTGGGCGGTTATATTGTAGATAATTTTAGCTGGCCTTATATTTTCTATATTAATATCCCCCTGGGCATTATAGCAGTATTGTTGACATTACAATTTATTAAAAGTCCTAAATATGCTGCTAAAACCTCCACAAAGGCAATAGACTGGCTGGGAATCTTTTTGCTAACCATAACCGTGGGATCTTTACAGTTCATACTGGAGCGGGGACACGAGGAAGACTGGTTTGCAAGTCCTGTTATTTCCGTTTTTACCGCACTGGCCGTATTCGGTTTGTTCTTTTTTATCTGGCGGGAACTTACCTATAAAAACCCTATCGTGGAGTTAAGGGTGTTGAAAAACGGTAATCTGCGTATCGGCACAGGAATGTCTTTTATATTAGGCTTCGGCTTGTACGGATCTACCTTTATCATACCGCTGTATACCCAGAGTTTATTGGGCTGGACAGCCTTGCAATCTGGTTTATTGATGATACCCGCTACCCTTGCTACCGCTTTTATGATGCCTGTTGTTGGCCGTTTAATATCAAAAGGAGTATCACAACAATATATGGTGGCCGTGGGACTCTTCCTGTTCTTTGTGTATAGTTTCTGGGGCTATAAGATCATCACGCCAGACACTGCAAAGGATAACTTTTTCTGGATGCTGATCGTTAGGGGAATAGGACTGAGCTTACTTTTTATACCTATCACCACCATGGCGCTATGTACCCTTAAGGGGCAACAGATCGGGCAGGGGGCTGCATTTACGGGTATGATGAGGCAGTTGGGAGGCTCTTTTGGTGTGGCGGCTATTACCACTTTCATGAGCAATAAGAATATGTCTTACAGGAATGATCTTATTTCCAAGCTGGATGTCAATAACCTCGACGTTCAGCAGCGAGTGATGGCTTTAAAGCAGGGCTTTATCGCAAAAGGGATGTCTCCCGATGTCGCATTGAATTCGGCCTATAAGGCTCTCGACTTCACCGTTACGAAACAGGCAGCAGTGCTTTCTTATATGGATGTATTTTTATACCTGGGTGTGCTCTTTTTGATCTGTATACCTTTTATATTGATGGTTAGAAAGCGAAAAGATAAATAAGCTATAGATATGAGTGCAGCCATGCACTAGCTGCATTAGAATTTTTCTAATTCGAACGATACCTGTAAATGTATTATTTTACATTTCTATGTATCGTTTTGTATTTCTGGCCTTTCTTGCAGGTTGCTCTTTGATGAGTTGTAAAACCTATGTTTACCGTGATCGCCCGGCGAGGCTTTACCGCGAAGTAACGGCTAGTAACAAAAGTTTTGATGTGGCTATTGTGCCGGGTGTTCCGTTTTATGGCCAATGGGACTCTGTGATGAAAGGGCGGGTACTCTGGGCTGATTTCCTGTATAAAAAGGGCATTATCCGCAATGTGATCTTTTCGGGAAGCGCAGTGTATTCCCCCTATTATGAAGCCCGCATTATGGGCTTATATGCAGAAGGGCTAGGAATCCCCGCAGCCAATATTTTTTTTGAAACACAGGCAGAGCACAGTACTGAGAATGTCTACTATTCTTACGAAATGGCCCGGAAACTGGGCTTTAAAACCATTGCCCTGGTCACCGATCCTTTTCAATCTTTAATGATGAACGGGTTCACGAGGCGCCGCTTTGCTACTTCCATCTGGCATGTGCCATTTATTGTAGACACGCTCAGGAAACTTAACGAGGTGGAGCTTGAAATTAACCCCTCCTCTGCCTATGAAGCTGAATTCAGGTCTATAGTTGAACGGGAGAGTAAATTGAAAAGATTCCGGGGCACCCTGGGCGCATTTATTCCCTGGGAAAACAGGACGGGCCGGAAGGCTGATCCCTTGTAAGTTAAAAGGTGTAAGTAGCGCTCAGTCTCCAGCCGCTGCTTTTCTTAAAAGCACCATTCATTTGCGTTTCAGGTATTTCGCCGTTTTTTAGAAACAGGCGATCGATTCCTTTTTCTGTTCTCCAGTCGGAATAGGTCCAGCTTCCATGAATAGCAATATGACTATTAAACAGGTAACCGAGTTGAGCTCTGTAGTTCCAGCCACTGCTGTTGGCCTGTTGAATAAAGCTTACAGGTTGTTGAAACTCTTCCTTTATATTCCAATTGGCAGTTGCATCGTACCTGCCAGGCTGGTAGGATACTTCAGGAGCAAGATGCAAGTGGGATGTCAGCTTTAAAGTTCCATTGACAAAAAACCGGGCCGACTGCCATTGAGCTTCGTAAGTTGTATTTAATTTAGGCAGCGCATCATCGCGTAAATAGAAGAGTTCTTTTGAATAATTAAACCCTGCGCCGGCTTTAATTTCAAAGATATTGTTTTCGAATATAGAATAACTTAAGGCAATATCATACTGTAGCATATTGCCTTTGTGGCTGTTGAAAAGAGTATCACCTACATCCGGAGGTATATAGTCTGTACGATCGTCACCATTATAATCTATATCTGTAGCACTCCCTTTGAAAGTTTGTAAGCGACTGAAGCTGGCGGTTAATGAAAATCTCCGATAGGGTTTATAAGTTGCGTCAACATGAAAACCGGCAGAATATATAGGGTTATAAATAAGCTCAGAGTAAATATTGGGATCTTTGCCTTCCGGTGTGCCGGCAATCGACCATCTGAAATCAGTTTTCTGATACGCAGCTCCGGCCGTAATACTTAAGTTTCCCTGAATGGGATTGGGGAAAGATTGAGCCAGAGAATCATTAATAATACCTGCAGATAGTGCAATAGCCAGTATGGCTGTAATTGTTTTTCTTAGTTTCACTTTAATAATTTACAATAACAATATTAGTGATTTATTGGAATCCCTGCTTTTTTAAAATTGAAACAAAAATAATAGTGAATAACTGCAGACAGCAGCAGGTAGGCAATTATAATATAATTCAGATAAACGGATACAGAATTTAACCCGAACCAATCTCCTGTATAAAAAATGATCAAAGAACCACAAAGCAGTTTGAACAATTCCCAAACCCAGGCATTTGAATGATTATCCATTAATTCGGCAAAAGCATACACAAAAAGAAAGATAAATAGTCCGTAGATGAAAATGCCTGGTACACCTATAGCAGCAATATTGCCAAACAGGTAAGAAAGAAAAAGCAAAAGCACCATTAGTTGAATCCATAGCCATACCCTCATCCCAGGAAACATAAGGGTTTCATATTTATCAAACCGGTACACATCTGCTATTTTGTAAACAGGGTATGTTGCTGCTACATCGGCAGGCCGCCAGCCCGTTGGCATCAGCCATATTCTGCATTTATCCTTCCAGCTTCGCGTATGCCATGCATCTTTTATCAATAACCATAAATGCTGAAAATTGATTTTGATCGGGTTCCAGGTTTGTACCGGCCGGGTAATGCCGTATACGGGCGGCTTACCGGGGAGTTCTTCCTGGAAGGTTCCGAACCATTTATCCCAGAAGATAAAAATCTGCGAATAGTTTTTGTCCAGGTACTCGGGGTTAATAGCATGATGAACACGATGGTGAGAAGGTGTTACAATAATTTTCTCCAGCAGTCCCATTTTATTGATATGAACGGTATGGTACCAGAACTGTGCAAACAGGTGTAAGGGAGCTACAATGGCAATGACCTTTTCCGGAACGCCCAGCACTGCAGCGGGAAGCAGGAAGATCGCAAATATTTTAACGATTCCAGAAATACTTTGTCTCAATGCACAGGCCAGGTTAAATTCTTCGCTACTATGATGAACCAGGTGGCCATTCCAGAAGAAATTATAGGTATGCTGTATCCGGTGTACCGCATATCCCGAAAAATCAAGCGCCAGGAAAGCAATAAGATAGGTAAGCCAGCTTGCTTTGACCTGGTAGATAGCGAGGTGCTCCACCATCCAGCCATAACCGTAAATGGCAATACTTAAGCCCAGCACATCCTTGGTTACGTTGGTAACGCCACTGAGAAGGCTGCTGATCATGTCTGCAGTTTTTACATTGTCCTTTCCTTTTCGCCAGGCATACCACTTTTCGAATAATACAAGAGCTAGAAAGGCCGGCATTGCAATCAATAATATTTTACCATAAGTTTCCATAACAAGCGTAGTAAAATTATCAATCTTTTCCGGAATAAATAACATTCCGTAAGACAGAATATGTCTTTTTGCCTCTGAAATACAGAAAAAAATCGCTATTGTTACTAGGAAAATCTTCCATCATGTTAGTCAAACAACACATTTTTTAACCTCGGGCCTTGATCTATTTTCGATCAACGACAAAAGGCTTGCAATATGAGCGTTAAAATATATTATGAGGAATTTGTGTTAGGAGATTCCCGATCCACAACAGGCAGAACCATTACCGATGCAGATATCGTATTGCATGCCGGTCAATCCGGAGATTTTTACCCCCATCATATGGATGAAGAATGGTGTAAAACGCAACCCTTTAAAAGACGTATTGCCCACGGAACTTTAATTTTTAGCATAGGCGTAGGTTTATCAGCTGGTTTAATTAATGAAGTGGCTATGACTTATGGCTACGAAAAGCTTCGGTTTATTCGGCCTGTTTTTATTAATGATACCATTAAAGCAAAAGTGACCATAAAAGATAAAAGAGATCATAAGAAACCGGGCTACGGCATTGTGTCAGAAGCATTGGAGGTATTCAATCAAAACGATGAGCTGGTGATGGTTTGTGAGCATTTATTGTTGGTTGAAAAAAAGGAAGCGAATGGCTGATATTGTTTTAAAAGGGATTACCTGGAATCATAGCAGGGGTATAACGCCTCTGCAGGCGGCATCGCAACGGTTCACCGAATTACATCCGGATGTAGAGGTTCAATGGCATAAACGCAGTCTTCAGCAGTTTGCCGATTTTCCTATAGAAAAGCTAACGGAGGAGTATGATCTGTTGATCATTGATCACCCCTGGGTAGGAACGGCTGCAGCTACAGGCTGTGTATTGGCTTTAGACGCGTATTTGCCTGAAGCTTATTTGCAGGATCAGGCAGTGAATAGTGTAGGTGCATCTCATCCCAGTTATTTTTATGGCGGTCATCAATGGGCATTAGCTATAGATGCTGCCACCCCGGCTGCCAGTTACCGTAAAGATCTTTTAGATGCAGCAGGCATAACAGTGCCGCAAACCTGGCAGGAGGTGATTACTTTAGCAAAACAGGGAAAGGTAGCCGTTCCGGCAATACCGATAGACCTCCTGATGAATTTCTATACCTTCTGCATCGCAGAGGGAACAACTCCTTTTAACACAACAGAAGAGGTAATAGATACAACTACGGGAACAGCCGCATTAAATACCATGTACGAATTGTACTCATTGGTTGACCGCAGTATGTTTGACAAGAACCCGATTAAAGTAGCTGAGGCAATGTCTGCAACTGATGATTATTGGTATTGTCCTTTTGCTTATGGATATACCAACTACTCGCGTGCAGGTTATGCAAGAAGTTTACTGTCTTATACAGATGTAGTTAACTATAATGGTAAAAAATTAAGGACGACCATAGGAGGTACAGGTTTATCTGTGTCTAACTTTTCCAAATACAAACAGGAAGCGGTAGCTTTTGCTGAAATGGTTTGTTCCCCTCAATTTCAAACCAACGGTTATACCCTGAATGAAGGGCAGCCGGGTTATCTGGCCGCCTGGAAGAACGAGCGGAACAATCAACTGACCAATGACTTTTTCAGGAACGTATTGCCGGTAATGGAGAATGGGTATTTACGACCCCGTTATCATGGATATCTTCATTTCCAGGATGAAGCAGGGCTATATGTACAGGAATTTATGTCGGGACAGCAAAAAAATGCCGGAGCTGTTCTTAAAAAGCTTAATGAAATATATACTCAATCTTTAGAGAAAAATTTATCAAAAGTATTTGCCTGATGTTTCTGCCCTTAAAAGGTTTAATTGTTTTAGAATTCAGCCAGTACCTGTCCGGGCCATCGGCGGGTTTGCGTTTGGCTGATCTGGGTGCACGGGTAATAAAAATAGAGCGCCCGGCAGGGGGTGATCCGTGCAGGAAGTTATCGATAAAAAATCTTTGGGTAGGAGAGGACGCTTTAAACTTTCATGCCATCAATCGCAATAAAGAAAGTTTCACTGCAGATTTGAAGAATCCGGATGATCTTGAGTTGGTAAAAAAGCTGATCGGGAAAGCAGATGTGATCACGCATAATTTCAGGCCCGGGGTAATGGAGAAAATAGGGCTTGCTTATAGCGATGTGCAGAAAATAAACAAGCGTATCGTATATGCCGAAATAACAGGCTATGGCAGAAAGGGACCCTGGAAAAACAAACCAGGACAGGATTTGCTGCTGCAGTCTCTGTCTGGCCTTGCTTATACAACAGGGGATGATGGTGACGGCCCCATGCCCTTTGGCCTGTCTATTGTTGACAGTATTTGCGGCATTCACACGGTGCAGGGCATACTGGCTGCTTTAATCAGAAGACAAAAAACCGGTGCGGGCGCCTATGTAGAGTTAAGCTTACTGGAATCCGCGATCAGTCTTCAGTTTGAGCTTTTCACTACTCATTATCATAGTAAGACCGGAATTAAAAGAAGCGTCGTTAGTAATGGAAATCCATTGCTGGGAGCGCCTTATGGTATTTATAAAACAGCGGACGGGCATATTGCATTGGCTATGATGAGCATTCCGGCGCTGAGGGAAGTATTATCTATAGAAGAATTAGCGCAGTACACACAGGAGGATGTCTTTGCAAAGCGGGATGAGATAAAAGCGATCATCTCTGCAAAACTGCTTGCTCAAAATAATGCTTACTGGCTGGAGCGTTTGAAAGATGCCGGATTATGGGCATCAGAAGTAAATGACTGGAATGGTTTACGAAAAACCGACCTGTACAAAAGTATACAGATAGAGAATAGTGTGGCAGTAAACGGTGAAGAAGGGTACCTGACTACACGTTGTCCTATCAGGATCAACGGTCAGCGTTTGTTTTCTGACAAACCAGCACCATTATTAGGACAGGATACCCAAAAAATAAAGGAAGAACTTTTGTAAATCATGAAACTGCTACAGGATATATTAGTTATTGACTTCAGCCAGTTTTTATCTGGTCCTTCGGCGTCCCTATGCCTTGCAGATTTTGGCGCCGAAGTAATAAAGATTGAGAAGCCCGGTACCGGGGATATTTGCCGGGAGCTTTATGTTTCCGATGTGATGATTGACGGAGAGTCTTCTATATTTCATGCCATTAATCGCAATAAAAAAAGCTATACAGCCGATTTGAAAAGCCCCGATGATATATTCAGGATTAAAGAGCTGATCAAAAAGGCTGATGTAGTGATGCATAATTTTCGCCCGGGTGTTATGGAACGGCTTGGTTTTGATTATAAGAGCGTGAAAGAAATAAATCCCTCAGTGATTTATGCCAGTATAACGGGTTATGGAGATGAAGGTGAGTGGAAGAAATTACCCGGGCAGGACTTGCTGCTACAATCTATTTCAGGCCTCGCATGGCTGAATAATAGCAGCAGCGCCAATCCTACCCCTATGGGTGTTTCTGTGGTTGATATGTTAGCAGGAGCGCACCTGGCCCAGGGCATATTATCTCTTTTATATCAAAAAAACATTACCGGCGAGGGAGGGAGTATAGAGGTAAGTATGCTCGAAAGTGCACTGGACTTCCAGTTTGAGGTATTAACCTGCTATTACAATGATGGCGGGCAATTGCCACAACGCAGCGCCGTAAATAGTGGTCACGCTTATGTTGCTGCACCTTATGGTATCTATAAAACCAAGGATGACTATATAGCGCTGGCAATGGCAGATATTATTGAGCTGGGAGCGTTGACCGGATGTGTTGAATTAGCCGGTTATACCGACAAAAAAGATTGGTTCGGTAAAAGAGATGAAATAAAATCAGCATTGGCGCGCCATCTTCTCAACAATACGACGTCTTATTGGTTAGATATTCTCGAACCGGCAGGTATCTGGTGTTCCAGGGTGTTTGATTATGAGCAATTGACAAAGGAAGAGGGTTACCAGGTGTTAAATATGGAAGTGGTGGTGAAAACAAGCAACGGAATTTCTATAAAAACAACACGTTCGCCCATCACGATAGATGGCCAGCATCTTTCAGGAAGCATTGGAGCGCCGGGCTTGGGGGAACATAATAACGAAATTGATCTTAAATTTGACATCGGGGTAAAACCCGAAATTATTGATGCCAAATAGGCTATAATGGCTTGGTATCGGTATGATTGAAAGTCCATTATGATAATCGATACGCATGTACATATCTGGAATCTGGAACGGTCTCCCTATGATTGGTTGAAAGCTGCCCCGGATTTGCTCAATAAAAATTACAATCCCGAAGAACTCGAAGATTCACGGTTAACTGCTTCCATAGAAGCCGGAATAATGGTGCAGGCCGACAATACTTTAGATGATACGGCATTAATGATAGAAGCGGCAGTGAAGCATGATTGGATTAAGGGGATTGTTGGTTGGTTGCCGCTTTTAAATCCATCAAAGGCAGATCAATTGCTGCAGTCCGTAGTTGCGGAAGAAAAGTATTTTAAAGGCGTAAGGCACTTAATTCATGATGAGGCCGATGACCGGTGGTTATTGCAGGAGGCGGTCGTTGAAAGCCTGCAATTATTATCCGCGCGCGGGCTACCTTATGATGTTGTTGGGGTTAAGACAACCCATATTCAAACGGCCCTGGAAGTTGCAGCAAAAGTCCCGGGGCTTAAAATGGTATTTGATCATCTCAATCAGCCGCCCATACAGGCTGGGGAAAGATTTGGAGAATGGGGCAGGTTGATGAAGGAGGCAGCGGCACATCCGCAATTTTATTGTAAGATATCAGGCATGGGAACTACAGCCGGAAAAGAAAATTTTACATCAGAGCATATTAAGCCTTACATAGACTTTGTATTGACCGAGTTCGGGCCTGAACGTTGTTTCCTGGGGGGAGACTGGCCGGTGTCATTACTGGGGGGCTCCTATGTTCATACCTGGGCGATTTATAAACAGGTAATAAAAGAACTGGTATCAGATGAACATACTCAAAACAGGATATTCAGCGAAAATGCAATAGCATTTTATAATCTTAACCTTTAAACAGGAGCTTCGGTTCTACAAATTAACCTCAGACATGCAATTATTCGGCGGTATATTTTTTCATGGAGTTGGAGCTGCGTCAGCATCATTATGCTATACTCCCGAAAAAAAGGTTAAGGGATGGAGCTGGCAAACCTATTGGCTGGCACAGGCATCGGTTTGTTGGTTATTGTTGCCGGTCCTGGTAGCCTGGCTTACGATCCCTTCATTAGGAAAGGTATTAGCAGAAGCACCGGGTGAGGCCATGCTCAATTCTTTCCTGCTAGGTATGGCTTATGGAGTGGGCGGAACGGCTTTTGGCATGGCTATTAAGCATATTGGTTTCTCTTTAACTTATGCCATATCTGTAGGCATTTCCTGCGTTCTTGGAACCCTGGTTCCGCCAATGTTGGCTGGCACGTTAGGCGAAGCATTGAGCGGAGCAGGAGGACAATGGATTTTAACAGGGGTGATCCTGGGCGCCGCAGGCATTGCGTTTTGCGGAGTGGCCGGGCGATTAAAAGAAAAAGATGTTTCGCAAAATCAGTCAGGTTTTTCTTTTAAAAAAGGATTACCATTATGCTTACTGGCCGGTGTGTTATCTGCATTTTATGGTTTTGCGATTAATGCGGGTAAACCTATATCAGATATTGCGGCCAATTATGGTGCCGGCGATTTCCAGGTAAATGTAGTATACCTCTTCTCCAATACAGGTGCATTTGTAACAACGTTGATATATACATTGTGGCTTCATCTTAAAAATAAAACCTTGTCTGAATATGCATCGAACGGACAAAGGGGGCTCGGCATTAATTACCTGATGGCATTAATTACAGGCATGCTTTGGTATGGCCAGTTTTTCTTTTATGGATTAGGACATGTGCGGTTAGGAAAGTATGAGTTTTCCAGCTGGGCCATACACATGATCATGCTGGTATTTTTTAGCTCGCTCGTAGGTGTTATGTTGAAGGAGTGGAAAGCTACAAGGGCTGTAACCCGCAGGGCGCTGGGATTTGCATTATTTATTCTTTTATTAGCCGTGGTAGTTCTTACTTACGGTAATTACCTGGGAGGAACCTGATATGACAAACAATAAAGCCGGGGTACCTATTTGCATTATTGGAGCGGGAGGTATAGTAGCCGATGCTCATTTACCTGCTTACCGGATTGCAGGGTATAAAGTTGCAGGTATTGTGAACCGCAATAAGCAAAAAGCAATAACTCTTACTGAAAAATTTGCTATAGAAAAAGTTTATGATACCCTGGAAGAGATGGTAGCAGCGCATGGTACTAATGCGATCTATGATTTTGCTTTACCCGCTTCGGAAATTATACCCGTATTAGAGCAGTTGCCGGAAGAGGCAACCATATTGATCCAGAAGCCTTATGGTGAAAGTCTCGAGGAGGCAAAAGCAATTCATGCCCTTGCTAAAAAGAAGCAACTGCTGGCAGGTGTTAATTTCCAGATGCGTTTTGCACCTTATATACTGGAGGCGAGAAAAATGATCGCTGAGGGGAAGATAGGAGCGATAACCGACCTGGAAGTATATGTAAATGTACATACCCCCTGGAACCTGTGGGAGTTCTTATTTTCCAAAGAAAGAATGGAAATCAATTATCACAGCATTCATTATGTAGATCTGATCCGTTCTTTCCTCGGTACTCCTTCAAAAGTATATGCGCGAACTTTTAAGCATCCGGAGGCAACGCAATTAGCTTCCGTGAAGTCTAATATTATAATGGACTACGGCGATATGGTGCGAGCTGTCATTCATACGAATCACAACCACAATTTCAGTTATCAAAAACAAGAGTCCTATGTAAAAATTGAAGGGACGAAAGGTGCAATTAAAATAACTTTCGGCGCCCTGATCAATTACCCCCATGGAGTGCCGGATAACTTTGAATACATCATGGTGGAAGAGGGGGAGGCCGCACAATGGCAAACAAAAACAATAGATGGAACCTGGTTCCCGCATGCCTTTATCGGAACGATGGAGCAGATGCAACTGGCAAAAGCAGGTATCATTGACAAACCGGAAAATAGCATTGATGATGCCCTGGAAACCATGATCTGCGTTGAAGCAGCATATACCAGTAATGCAAACAGCGGCGTAATAACAGATGATTTTTTTTGAACATAATAATGGATGCAGACGAATGAACAGATTAATTGGACTATTGATACTTTTTATAAGTGCGAATACTGCTTTAGCAACGGCAGCAGAAAAAGTGATAATTGTAAATCCGGTTTCCAAACAACAAAGGGTTGTATATGGAGTGGAGCTGTTGAAAAACAAATTGCAGAAAATAGGCTACGCTGTATCCATTGTATCAGCTAACGGTAAAAATAACCCGGCTAATCAGAAAATAATTGTCATTGACGGAAGCTTTAACAGCACTCTAAAAAAAGAAGGTTTTTCCATCCGGTCTTCAAAAAATATAATCCGGATATCAGGAGCCGATGCGTCAGGTTTATTATATGGCTGCTTAGAGCTGGCGGATCAGGCAACTGAATTGAAAAAGCTACCTTCATCTGTAAACCTGCAGGATGCGCCGGAAATGGTATTGCGCGGTGAATGTATCGGGCTGCAAAAGCCCTATTACCTGCCGGGCCGTACGGTTTACGAATATCCATATACACCGCAAACTTTTCCCTGGCTGTACGATAAAAAATTATGGATACAGGTATTAGACTCAATGGTCAATAACCGTATGAACTCTCTTTATCTCTGGAATGGCCATCCTTTTGCCTCCTTAGTTAAATTAAAAGATTATCCTTATGCGGTTGAAGTAGATGATGCTACTTTTAAAAAAAATGAAGATATTTTTCGCTTTCTTACTACCGAGGCAGATAAAAGGGGCATCTGGGTGATCCAGATGTTTTATAATATCATCGTATCAAAACCATTTGCCGAGAAACATGGTATTAAAACACAGGAGCGTGAAAGGCCTATCATACCTGTTATTGCAGATTATACAAAAAAGTCCATTGCCGCTTTTGTAGAGAAGTATCCCAATGTAGGATTGATGGTTTGTTTAGGTGAGGCCATGGAAGGCGTTGGGCAGGATGATATCGACTGGTTTACGAAAACTATTATACCGGGTGTAAAAGATGGTTTAAAGGCATTGGGCAAAACGGAAGAGCCGCCGATTGTTTTGAGGGCCCATGATACCGATGCACCGGCGGTGATGGATGCCGCATTGCCACTGTATAAAAATTTATATACGGAGGCAAAATTTAATGGAGAAGCGCTTACTTATGACCGCCCACGTGGCGCCTGGGCCGAACTGCACCAGAAATTAAGCAAACTGGGCTCTGTACAGATAGAGAATGTACATATCCTGGCCAACCTCGAGCCCTTCCGTTATGGTTCTGCTGATTTTATTCAACGTTCCGTAATTGGCATGCACGAGGTGATGGGCGGTAATGGTCTTCATTTATATCCGCAGGCTTCCTACTGGGATTGGCCTTATGCCGCTGACAGTATAAAAGGTGGGGCAAGACTATTGCAGATTGAGCGGGATTGGCTTTGGTATAAAGCCTGGAGTCGTTATGCCTGGAAAGCGAAGAGAGACCGTTCTGCAGAAATTATTTATTGGAATCGAAGCCTGGCTGAACAGTTTGGTGTGTCGGAAACAGATGGGGGTAATATATTAAGATCCTATGAAGAGATGGGCGAGATATCCCCCAAGCTTCTAAGGCGTTTTGGTATTACAGATGGCAATCGTCAGACCTTGAACCTCGGCATGTTGATGACGCAGTTGATCAATCCTTATCGCTTCGGTCTCTTTACTTTGCTGTATGAGGCTGAAAGCCCGGAGGGTGAATCGTTGGCTGAATATGCTGATAAAGAGTGGAATGGTAAACCGCATATAGGTGAAACACCCATCCGGGTTATTAATGATGTAAAAGCGCATGGAGATAAGGCTGTAGCTGCCATTGATGCAGTAAAGCTGGTGAAAAAAGACAAAGCAGAATTTGAACGTATAAAAAATGATGCGTACAGTTACAGGGCGATGGCTTATCATTTTGCCTTCAAAGCTGAAGCGGCATTACTGGTATTGCGTTATAAATATTCTAACGACATAAAGGATCTGGATAAAGCTTTACCTCTTCTCAAAGAAAGCGTGAAATGGTATAAAGCGCTTACAGAATTAACCAAGGGAACTTACCTGTATGCCAACAGTATGCAAACCGGCGCCCGGAAAATTCCGTTAACCGGGCAGGGTGGAAAGTATAAGAACTGGTACGATGTATTACCTGTATTTGAAAAAGAGTTATCTGTATTTCAGCACAAAATTGATTCATTGAAACAGGTGAAGCCGGGAGCAGCACAGCATATCGCTTCATTAAGAAATGCTAAGGTTCAATTAGCCGCAGAGGGGCAGTATTACATCATCGATAGCCTGGTTCAACCTTTTACGGATACCAGCTTTGCCATAAGGTCGTTTGCCGGCGAGCTAAGGGGATTGAAAGGGTTAAAAACTTCATTTCAGCAACAAATAGCAAAGGGTACCCAAATAACTTTTACCAATGATCGTCCGGTAAAGGTATTGGTAGGTTTCTTAAAGCCGCAGAAAGCAGCCTTCACCGTAGATACCACTTACCTGAAGCAGCCGGAGCTGGAAACCAATGCCACTGCCAACGAGTACGGACAGGCCGATACCAAAATTGCGAACGCCATGATCATACCCGGCATGCCTCAGTTGCATGTACATAACTATGAGTTTAAACCGGGTACTAATACACTGAAGCTGGCTAAAGGAGTAGCATTGATACTGGGTTTTGTTGAAGGTGATGCGCCTTTACGTGTTTATGACGCTGGTTTATATGAAAGTGGTAACAGGAAGCAGGTGGATTGGCTGTTTGAATAAAATCTCTGCGGAAACTGAATTACCATGTGTGTTAATATGCCGTCCTTACAGGACTCGTTATAGGTTCATTAGCTTGATGTTATCAATATCAAGCCCCTCCGGGGCTGCATATTATCAAAACACTGTGCGTAGGATATATCGATGTCCATCAACTGTATTTAAAATGTTTAATAGGTAGTTCCTCCCGGGCAAATTGATATCGCAAAAGCATCGTTGCCATACAGGTCTACAGGCAGCATTAAAGTCCGTTAGGACTGAAATATTTATAGAAAATTTATGAGTTGCCTATAAAGCTCCGGAGGAGCGACATATAATTAACAGATGAAAAAGTGGCCGACCTGCAATCATAAATAGTTAAAGTAGCATTTTGCAATTGCTCAGATGCAGCCTTATCCGAGTCTTAACGAAATCAAAGGAGTGCCGTTGCCTCTACACGCCCATAGGAAGCTTTTAATTGAGGGTATACTATATGTATATCTTAATAAGTCCGTTAGGACTGAAAGATTTGTAGTAGTAAGATTTATCAATTCGGATATGAAGCTCTGTAAGAGGGGCACATAATCAATAAAATAAAAGTTTGCTAAATCATAAATGAGATGGCGATGGCATCGTTGTCTTGCAAGTAAAACAAGCCGCTTTTGACAGGAGTATATTATTCGTAAATCTTAAGTCTGTTAGGACTGGAATATTTATAGAAAATTTATCAATTTGCTTATAAAGCTCTGGAGGAGCGACATATAATAATAGATGAAAAGTTAGTCCGTCCTTTAATCACAAATAGTAAAAAAGTACAAGCTGAAAATAAATATCGCCATTAATTTTAAAGGAATGGCTGGTATCTTTATTGCGTTTCGCGCAACGTTTTGAAACTAATATTATTACACGTTGTCAGCGTAATTAAATTAAAGAGGTTTAGTTAAAACGATTCTACAATATGAAGAGGTCTTGCCCCGGTGTCATCCGTTCTTTTTTGTTTTTAATGGTTTTTTGTGTTGGCTTCAGCGCAGCAGCCCAGCAGTATTATGATGTAACTAAATTTGGTGCAAAAAAAGACAGCAGCGCCAAAGCTACCCAGGCTATTAAAAAAGCGATTGATGCCGCTGCAAAAGCCGGAGGGGGAACAGTGTACTTCCCGGCAGGAAAATATCTTACCGGTCCCATACATTTTAAAAGTAATATAACGCTGTTGATAGATGCGGGGGCTGAACTTCATTTTAGTAATGATTTTGATGATTACCTGCCCATGGTAGAAAGCCGCTACGAAGGAGTAGATGTAACCAGCTTCTCTCCGTTGTTTTATGCCAATAACGTAGAGAATATAGCCATTACCGGGAGAGGCATTATTGACGGTCATGGAAAAAAATGGTGGGATTTTGTAGAGGGATATAAACAAGATCAGCCCCGCAGCAAGTGGCAACACGAGTTCGATCGTTTAAACAAGGACATCTTATTGCCCGACGATCCTAAGCAAATGAAAAGAGGTTTTCTGCGTCCCCCGCTGGTTCAGTTTATGCACAGCAGGAATATTCTGATACAAGGCGTTACTTTCCGTAATTCTCCTTTCTGGACCATTAATCCCGAGTTTTGTGATAATGTAACGATTCATGCAGTAACTGTAATAAATCCGCAGCGCCTCGCGCCTAATACCGATGGTATCAATCCTGAAAGTTGCAGCAATGTACGTATCAGTGATTGTTTTATAAGTGTAGGGGATGATTGTATCACTATCAAATCCGGTAAAGATCAACCGGGGCGTGCCAAAGCTAAACCCGCAGAGAATTATTCTATTACCAATTGTACGATGTTGAGTGGTCATGGTGGTGTGGTAATCGGTAGCGAAATGAGCGGTGATGTAAAAAAGATCACCATCAGCAATTGTGTGTTTGATGGTACGGACAGGGGGATTCGTTTAAAAACGGTGAGAGGTCGTGGTGGTGTAGTCGAGGATATCCGCGTTGATAATATTATCATGAAGAATATCAAAGACCAGGCTATTGTAATGGATATGGAGTATGCAAAGTCTTCCCCCGAGCCGGTATCTGAACGCACTCCAAAATTCCGTAACATACGCTTAAGCAATATCACTGCTTATACTAATGAGGCCATGTATATCAATGGTATTGAAGAAATGCCGGTGAGTGAAATCAGCTTGCATGATGTGGTATTTGAGGCGCAGCGGGGTATAACCATCAGGAATGCAAAAGATATTCAACTGCATCATGTAAGAGTAAATACTACTGTAGGGAGCTCCTTGAAAGCTGATAATGTGGAACGTTTATTGGTAAATGGGTTTGAAACGGCTAAACCTATTGAAGATAAATCTGTGATCATATTGAACAATACCCGGGGAGTCTTACTGCAAAATAGCTGGCCATTTGGTGATACAAAAAAGTATCTTGAAATAACCGGTACGGGAACAAGGGATATAAACTTAAAAAACAATCTTTTCACCAATGAGCTGATCCTTGTAGGAAAGGAAGTAGATACAAAAGAAGTTAAACACAATTAAAACGATATGCCTGCTAAAAAACCTTTTTTGAAATTATCAGTTGGCCTGGCCCTTTTGATGGGAGTAACAGCCGTCCATGCCCAGGATCACGACCTTACATTATGGTACGATAAACCCGCAGCCAAATGGGTGGAAGCTCTTCCGATAGGTAATGGCAGAATTGGGGCTATGGTATTTGGTGGAATTAAAAATGACCGGGTACAGTTCAATGAAGAAACACTTTGGACAGGTTATCCCCGTAATTATAACAAACAAGGTGCATATAAATACCTGGATACGATACGGGGATTGCTGTTTGCAGGAAAGCAGAAGCAGGCAGAAGAACTGGCAGGGCGGGAGTTTTTGGGCCTTAAATCAAATGAGGGAAACAGGGAGGCATGGTTAAAAAAAGTACAGGCTATTCTTCAGCTAAAAGATAACCCTTCGCAGCCGGGTTATAATGATGCGTCCTGGAAAACAATGGCTGTACCGCACTATGAGGGCTGGGAGACGCAGGGTTTCGAGGGAATGGATGGGGCCGTATGGTTTCGCTATCAATTTGACCTGCCTGCTAAATGGAAAGGGAAAGATCTGAAGCTCGACATTAATAAAATGGCAGACCAGGACTTTACTTATATCAATGGTGTCCTGGTGGGGTCGCAGGCGAATGCAGATGCACGTAATTATGTAATACCCGCTTCAGCTTTAAAAGCAGGTAAAAATACCATCGCTATACTGGTAATCAATTTTGCCGGTAAAGGGGGTGTAATGGGGTATAAAGATGTGTCTAATCACATGGGTGTATACCCGGTGAATGAACCTGCATCGCAAAAGTTATCAATCAATGGTCAATGGAAATACTTTATCCAGGATACAGATGTTCCGGCTGTAGGTCAGTACCAGGCCGCTTACCAGCCCTTTGGTGACTTGAATTTTGTATTTGATATAGATGAGTCAGCAGTTGCCGATTACAAACGTACTTTAGATATAACTAATGCTAAATCGACTACCAGTTATATCTACAAGGGTACCACTTTTTCCAGGGAATACCTGGTGAGCGCACCAGACCAGGCGCTGGGCGTTCATTTTACTGCCGACAAAAAGAAGAGCATCAGCTTTATGGCCGAATTGAGCAGTCCTCATAAATCAAACAACATAAAGAGGATCGATGGTAATACGGTGAGCCTTGAAGTGAAGGTGAAAGATGGTGCATTAAAAGGCGTTTGCTATTTGAGTATACGTGCAACAGGTGGGTCGGTAAGGGTTAAGGATAATAAGTTAGTTGTCACCGGCGCAGATGAAGTCACCGCCTGGCTTACCGCTAATACCAATTATAAGAACTATAAAGATGTAACAGCCAATCCTTCGCAGCTGGCATGGGCAAGTCTTAACAAGCTAAAAAATAAAAGCTGGCAGCAGGTTAGCGACGCGCATGTTAAAGAGTATCAGAGTTATTTCAATACGTTTTCGATCAGCCTGGGTCATAACAACGCCGGTCGTTCCACTCTCACTACTGACCGGCGTCTGAACGAATTTGCATTAAATGGTAATGACCCGGCTTTTGTAGCTTTATATCTTCAATATGGTCGCTACCTGCTCATTAGCAGCTCATGCCCGGGTACTCGTCCGGCCAACCTGCAGGGTATCTGGAACGATCTGCTCTCTCCCCCCTGGGGCAGTAAGTATACTACCAATATCAACGCTGAAATGAATTACTGGCCCGCTGATCTTTTGAATTTATCAGCGACCCAGCAACCGTTGTTCGAAATGATCCGCGAACTTTCTGTTTCAGGCACTGAAACGGCTAAACAATATTATAATGCACCTGGATGGGTATTGCATCATAATACCGATCTATGGAGAGGTACGGCAGCTATCAACGCATCCAATCATGGAATATGGGTGACTGGTGGCGCATGGCTTTGCGATCATTTATGGCAGCACTATCTCTATACACAAAGCAATAAATTTTTAAAAGATACCGCTTACCCTTTAATGAAGAGGGCTGCGGAATTTTTTAGCGCCTTCCTGGTTAAAGATCCTGAAACAGGATATTTAATCAGCACACCATCTAACTCGCCCGAACATGGGGGCCTGGTGGCGGGGCCAACAATGGATCACCAGATCATCCGGAATTTATTTAAATCTGTTATAGAGGCCGGTTCTGTTTTAACCGGGGCTCCGCTGGCCACCGCGGAAGGTCTCAACCTCGGCAGCCTCTGCGTCATCGACCGGGAACCACGCGGGCCGCTGGCCGAGCGGGACGTCGCCATGC
>JBCNOR010000130.1:0-10466 GCA_039593785.1 Niabella sp.
TTACCTGAAGCTTAGAAGCTTTTCTTGGAAGCATGGCATCAACCACTTCGTCATTCCGGCTCCATCTACAGCCTGGTATTTTGCATATCCGTAAGGAACAATAATAGTTCCATAGTCTCCGCCCACTTTAGCTACAGCCTGGAATCCATCGCCGCCACCTACGCTAATTTGTTCGAGCCCAAATGGCAGTGATAAAATTGTGTTGCGGTTGCGAGTGTAATTAAAACGTGTGTCCCATGAGAAATTACGCGTTTTGATCGGAGTACCATATAAAACTGCTTCGATACCGCGATTCCTCACTTTCCCGCCATTGATCAAAGCTGAACTTACTCCAGATGTAGAAGGTACTCCAAATGATATAATCTGGTCTTTGGTATCTTGTGTGTAATATGAAAAGTCGCCGCCCAGCCTATTACCAAAGAATCTAAATTCCAGTCCGGCTTCCACTTTAGTAGTACGCTCAGGACGTAAGTCCTGATTAGGTAAGGTATTGGATTGATATTGATAGTTTAATACAGACGCACCTGAATAGGCATTATACACTCCATTTGCTCCATATGCTCCAGTATTTGCAGTATAAACGCCCGTGCCATTACCCGCCTGTACATAAGACAAACGGAGCTTTCCGAAGTCGAACTTTGATCCTAGCTTATCCTTAAAAGTTTCTGAAAACACCCACGCAAGGTCGGTTCCAGGATAGAAGTAAGAGTACCTGCCATGCCCATCGTTATATACTAGTGTTGAGTTCCAGTCATTACGTCCATAAATATTCAATGTTAAGTCAGTTCTAAATGCTAAACTGGCCTGATAAAAAAGAGAAGAAAGCCTGCGTAAATTAGGTTTACCCTCGTTGGTTGTGGCCGGATTACGTGAATTACTAAGCCTGTAAATGTCGGGATAAATAGCTCCGTTTATTTGGGAATATTGAGATTTACCCTCATAGGTATTATACTCCCCACCACCTTGAAGCAATAAGTCAAAGTTGCCAAACTTAGTAGTGTAATTAAGGTCTCCTCTGTATGCAGTTGTAAAAATGCTATTCATGCTGGTAGAGTAAAAGGGATTAGTAAAAGCAGAATCCCTTCCTCGAGTTTTATTTTCAAAACTCGATCCAAGATAGTTTATATTCATAAACCCATGGAATTCCATTCCTTTAAATAAGGGCGCACGAAGGTCAACCGAACCTCTTACGTTATCGTCGGTGCTTATACGATTATTTTGATACAGGTTATACAATACACTTGCAAAAGATGTTTGGTCTGTACGATTCCATCCGCCAATGGGTGACATATAATTGTCTTTCCAATAATCTATATCATAATATCTTGGAATTCCGGTTACAAAATTGATTAGTACACTACCTACATCCTGATTCCCCGATAAATTTGCATTGCCTGCGCCCAAGTCTGCTGCATTTAGTGCTTTACTCTTAACGTAAGTTACATTTGCGTCAACCAGTACTTTACCCAGCAATCGCTGTGTTGCTCTGAAATTGATGCTGTTCCTGTCAAAGTCGTTATTGGGTGTAATGCCCTCCGATGAATTCTTAGAATAAGAAAGCCTGAAAGTACCTTGCTCGCCACCCCCAACTATACTTACATTGGTGTTATTACTAATTCCCGTTCTAAACGCTTTTAAGACATTATCAGGCCTTGCTGAATAAATCATCTCGCGCCCGGTGTAGTCTAAAACTGTACGTCCATCGAATTTTGGCCCAAAGTTGTAGTTGGCGGCACCGTTAATTTGCAGTTTTCCATCAGAAGTCTTAATGAAGTCCAGATCGCTACTGGTTGTACCCAGACCAAAATCATTTTGGAAGTCAAGTGTTTTCCACGGCTTATCCCATTGTGTGTTATGCGTTATTGTTATTCCCAAGCCTTTTTGAGAATACCCTTTTTTGGTTGTAATGAGAATCACCCCGTTTTGAGCACGGCTTCCGTATAAAGCGGTAACAGCGCCACCCTTTAAAACGGTTACCGAACCTATATCGTCTGGGTTAAGATCTTTTAGTATGTTCCCAAAGTCCTGATTTCCACCTCTGTTAGGCAATACAACACTTTGATCCATTATGATATTATCTATAATAATTAGCGGTTGGTTGTTATATGGATCTAACGAAGCACTTCCTCTTATTCTGAATATTGGAGTTGACTGCGGGCCACCAACCCCAGGCTGCACCTGCATACCTGGCACGAGTCCTTGGAGTGCAGCGATTGGGTTTATTGCACCAGTACGACGAATATCTTCCCCTGAGACAGTGGTAATCGCAGATCCTATCTGGCTTTTCTTCCGTTCTCCAAACCCCGTTACAATTACTTCTTCTTCCATTTTTCCGGAACCCGTTTCTAATACAACATTCAACTCGTTATTAGGGGAGACCTTCACTTCTTTTGTCGCAAATCCTACGGAGGAAAATTCCAAAACCGACTCATTGTCGTTAATTTCAATAGAATATCGTCCTTGTTCGTCGGTTATAACTGCCTTTACAGTTCCTTTTAACGACACAGTGGCCGCGGCTAGAGGATTGCCTTTGTCATCACTAACCACCCCACGGATGGTTCTCAATGTTTGTGCTAGTAAATAACTACTATTTAGTAGCAACAAGACAAAGAGTAGAAGTAGTTTTGTTTTCTTCATACCTGTTGTTTTTGATTTAATAAAGTTTTGCCTATTTTATTTCCTGGCTATAGAATAGCCATCCGCTTCGCCTTATCATTAGCGTAGCGTTACAGTTCGTGATTCAATTTTCTTACGTCTTCTTTCTTTAGTTTTGTCAGAAGTATGGTATCCTGATAGCCCTTTTACTGGCGTAGTAATCGTTCCAACGCTCTCTATGGCACACACCAGCTTCTTTGGTTTAATTGTTAAGTAAATGTAAACTATCTTTTTTATAATATACAATACTTCTTAAATTTTTTTTATAACTTTTGTTAAACGGCGGCCGGAAATGATGGGAGGCTGAATGCCGGTTTAGCTAATTTATAGGTTGGCTTTGACGATAATAATATCAACAAAAACCGCCCGAAGGCGGTTTAAGAAATATGGAAAATTGTATTATGGCTGAATCCATATCTTTTTATCAGACACATCTGAACCACCGGTTTCAGCTTTCCAGTTGGCATTGTTGAAGCTCTGCTCTTCATCGGGGTACCTGAACTTATATTGCTTGCCGTATTTACCTGCATAATTACCCGCGTCAATGGAGGCCATTGGTGTTTTACCACCCGTTCTTCTTAACAACGTCCAGGCATCGTAGGGCTGACGGTATTGATCAATCCATGTTTGCGCATATATTTTTAGTAAAGACCCGGCTGCATCGCCAGTGTTATATGCTACTTTAGGGTTAGTAAGCACCTGGCTAAGCTCCTGCGCGGTTAATGCTTCCTGTGCCGGTTTGTTCACCGCCCATGAAGGGGTATTAAATGCGATCTTCTTCCACATGGTTAAAGATGCCGTAACACCGGCATCATAAGCTGCTTTAGCTGCCGTTTGATTGGCTGCAATGCCCAGTCCGCGGTTATAAGCTTCCGCCTTTAAGAAATGAACCTGGGCGGCTGTAAGCATCAATTCAGGAATATATTTTACATCTTTTACAAAATAAAAATTAAAGGCGGAGTAACTGGTATTGCCTTTATTGTTCCAGTCGATATCCCGGTTGGCAATGTTATAGGGGGCTCCGGTTTCTGTAATGGTGGCCTGGTTTTGAGGAATCGCCACCCAATTATTAGCCTTGTTGGTTTCGAAGAATATTTTAGCGCGAATATCAAAAATGCCGCTTCCATCGGTGTTGTCATTGTCAGATAATAAGTTCCACATAGTACTGCCCATTCTTAAATTACAGTCCTGGGTAAACGACCACTGGCGCCATTGAAACTCTAAACCGGGTATCGCCGTGGGCCAAAGACCGATATCCTCGCCGTCGGTCAATAATGGCTTGCCTAAAGCTTCAGCTATTTGTGGCCCTGCCAGCGAGCTGTTTTTATCATACATAGTAATGGCCACATAAAGGCGCAGGCTGTTGGCGAACTTGATCCATTTGGCTATATCGCCTTTCAGAAAAGTATCATAGTTGCCAGGACTATATTGACCTGCAGCAGTGGATAGATTATCAACCGCCCATTTAAGATCGGTTAAAATAGCCGGGTAAATATCTTCCTGCTTATCGTAAGGAGCGTTATAGCCAGACGAACCATTAATAGGCGCATAACCGGCTTTGGAATAAGGCATATTACCAAAATAATTGGTGTTTTTGAAAGTTTTGTATGCTATCAGCGTTTTCAGCATCGCATACAAATTATTCATACTAGCCGGTGTGGCAGACGCTTCAATTCTTGATTGAATCAACCGGTAGTTAGCCAATGCCTGGTAATAGGTGGTCCATAATCCGCCCCGCGCATTATCAAAATTATAGCTATTGCTACCTGCAACTACACCTTGTTGTGTAATTGGATATATCCATGAGTTCATTACCGAATATTCACCAGCAGTGATAGGTAATGAGCTGATGATGCCGTTAAATAACTCATCAGTAGATGCGGTAACCGGATCTTTGGGAGGTGTATTGATTTCCTCAAAGTTTTTTGTACAGGAGAAAAATGCTGTACTGATTAATGTCAGATATATTAGTTTCTTCATTTGTGTAAAAATTTAAAATTTCACTTTAACAGATACGCCATACTCCCTGGTGCCGGGCAACTGCGCCCACTGAATACCCTGGGCATTACCAATTCCATTTAGGGCTTCGGGGTTCAGGCGGTTGGGCAGGGTAGTGAAGAGGTAGAACAGGTTTCTTCCTATCAGCGAAACATCCAATCCCTGTATAAAACCGGTGCCCTGCAACATATTCGCAGGCACTGAATAGGTTAAAGTAAGCTCTCTTAGTTTACCCCATGAATTATTAAATATGGCATTGCTTCTTGGCATAGCTACACTTGACCAGGCGCCATATTGCCCCGCATATTTATACATATAATGTACAACGTCTTTGTTCGGTGTACCATCTGCATAAACACCATCCAGGATAACACCGTGATTTGCCGTGCTGCCGTCGGGATACGTGTAAGCAAGACCTCCGCCGTCGCGCTCCAGCAGTGTTTCCGGCGCGGTACCATTAGCCATTGATGCTGCATAGTCTGCAGAGTATATTTGTCCGCCGATTTTGAAATCTGTTAAAACAGAAAGGCTTACTCTTTTATAGCGGAAATTGTTAGAAATGCCTCCTGTTAATTTAGGCATTGCATTACCAATAGGCACTAAATCAGGTGTAGTTACATATTTGGAACCAACAACTTTAGTAGGATCTGTTTTGCTGTATATAGGAGCTACTACTTTCTGACCATTTTTATAAGTGTAGTCATAACCATAAATCGTTCCGTATTCTTCTCCTGCTTTTACATACATTCTTACCCCATTATTACCCCAAAGATCCTGCAACGGGTAAACATCAATGCCGTCAGCCAGCGCCAGTACTTTGTTTTTATTATGTGCGCCGTTTACCACAATATTCCAGTTGAAATTTTGTGTGGATACGGGTGTAGCTCTTACAATAAACTCAAATCCCCGGTTCAGTAATTCACCTGTATTAAAAGTTACAGAAGTAGCGCCTGACGAGCCTGCCAGCGAGCTGGATAGAATCTGGTCGCGGCTTTTAATGGAGTAATAAGTAAACTCCATATTTAAACGGTTATTCAAAAAGCCCAGTTCTACACCGACTTCCTGGCTGGTATTTCTTTGTGGCTTCAAAGGTACTTCTGGCGGAAGATTGGGTTTGAAACTCCTGATAGGCATTCCTCCAAAAGTGGGAGATGCTGTAGCATTCAGATAATTGGATATAACCTGTGAGCTGTAAGTATAGTATCCCTGGTATGGCGCGGCTCCATTAGCACTACCTGCATAGGACATCTTTAATTTTCCATAATTGAACCAGTCGTTTTTCAAACCTTTTATAGCATCAGTAAACACAAAGCTGAGGCTTGTAGACGGATAAAAATAAGATGAGTTTTGTATAGGTAATGTAGAAGACCAGTCGTTTCTTCCTGTTACCTGTAAGAAGAGGTAATTTTTGTACGAGATATCTGCTATACCATACAAAGAGTTGATATTATAATTAGACCATGTTTCGATAGGTATTGAAAACAATCCCTGGTAGGAGGTGTTTTCAAGGTAATATCTATTGGGTACGATCCAGCTATAGTTGCTGGACTGGCCATAAGTGGCATCTTTCTCACCGCTGTTCCAGGCACTGTTGCCGTACATCCTACTTTTTAAAGAGCTGGCTCCCAGCATCAGGCTTCCTGAAAAATTACCGCCAAATATTTCATTTTTATGAAGGGTTCCAAAAGCTTCCAGGTTTACGTCCTGGTTCTTTACTATTTCCATTCCATACTGGCCCTGTAAACCACCTGCATCAACAGGCGTATATTTACTTTCAACCGTTGTGTTGGCGTTTACTAAAGATGCCCTTCCGGTTAAGTTTAACCAGGGCGTTAGTTCAGCGGTTAATTTAGCAGTACTTAATAATTGATTCCTGGTCATAAACTGGTTTTGTTCCATTAAGTGCCAGAAAAGATGATTGTTATAATTGTTCTGGTAGGGATAGGCACCGATGGCGGATAAACCTACAAGGTCTGCTTTGCTGCCATCCGGCTTCTTATAGATATCAAACTCAAGGGGCCTGTAATCTCTCGACATATTGTAGGTTGTGAACGTGCTCCAGCCAAAGTCTTGTCCCAGGTCGGGAGAGTTGCGCCTGTAATAATTATTATAACTGGCGGTGATTTCCGATTTCAGTTTTTTGGAGATATTGATATTGGAGCCCAGGTTGAAATTATTCTGGCTGTAGTTCGTGTTTTTAATAATGGCGGTGTTATCTAGCCTGGTATACGCCATTCTTAAACTTCCCCAGTCTCCCGATTTATTAATAGAAACATTATGCGTGGAAGTGTTTCCTGTTCTGTAAAAAGCTTTTCTATTGTCTGGCTGTGGTTCCCATTTTCTTTTTTCACCGTCCCACCAGATGATTTCTGTTCCATCCAGCTTAGGTCCCCAGGAGGCGCCCCTGCCAAACCAACTGAAAAGCTCATAAGCCTGGTAACCTCCGGGGATGTCAGCATACATATCCACCCAGGGGTCTGGAAAGCGGTTTTGGTTATTGGCATCCTTTCTGAAAGTGTTGTTGGCCTTCCACATGGCACTTGCTAATCCCATGCCATAAGAATTTTGTACATCGGAGTAACGGTAGGGGTTAGAGAATAAGGTACTAAAATTATAATCTATTCCAAGCCCTTTGCGGTTTTCTCCCTTTTTAGTAGTAATGAGTAAAACCCCGTTAGCGCCTCTTGAGCCATATAGAGCTGCAGCTGTTGCTCCTTTCAAAACAGTAATTTCCTGGACATCATCAGGATTTAGCGTATTTAAAAAGGATCCCCATTCTTTGGTGTTTTCCAACTGGTTGCCTGAGTTGGGCTCGTTGCTGTTCATGCGCGCCTGGCGACCACCTAATGCGCCGTTATCAATCTGGATACCGTCAACAACAATCAATGCCTGGTTATTTCCCAGAATGCTGTTGTTTCCGCGTATTACAACTCTTTGCGAGCCGCCCTGTATACCATTGGAAGCCGTAACATTCAGCCCTGCAGCCTTACCCATCAGTCCCGAACCCAGGTCCGGTGCAGCTGCCTTCGTGAGATCTGTTGTGGAAATCTTCTGTGCAGAATATCCCAGGGATCGGGCTTCTCTTTTGATGCCCAATGCCGTCACCACCACTTCTTCTTCAGATTTAATCCCGGCAGTCAATATAAAATTTACTACGTTGTTGTTGCCAACTGTAGCTTCTTTATTAGTAAAGCCGAGTGAAGAGGCCACAAGGGTAGCTGCATTGTTGGCCACCTCAATGGAGTAGGAGCCGGCGTCGTCGGAAGCAGTGGCTGATAATGTACCCTTAACGGTTATAGTAGCGCCTGCAATAGGTTTTCCTGTTTCATCAGTAACGGTGCCGGTTACTGTTCGTTGTTGTGCATGTGACAGGAGCGTACAGCAACCCATCACCAATGCTAACAATAGTTTTTGCATTGTTTTCTTCATGTTTGTAAATGGATTTTAATCTGGATTCTGGTAATTACCCTAATTGATTACTTCGAACGGATCTTTTTCAAATGGATTTTTATGTTAGAAATATTTTATTGTGCAATCGTTTTTTCTGTTAATAGCCTGGGCAGCCGTTCATAATTATCCATGATTAAAGCAGTAGCCCCAACCAGTTCGGCATTATAACCCAGGGAGGAAATTTTAATATCGGTGTGTTCGGCAATCTTGGGAATACAATGCTCGTTAATAGCCTGTTGAATAGGAGCTACCCATACTTTCCCGGCCAGTGAGCCGATGCCACTGATAACGATCAGTTCCGGATTTAGTAAATGGATCAGGATGGCAACGCCACGCCCAATATTATATGCTGCTTCAGAAATCAGGTCAATGGAGAACTTGTCTCCTTTTTGTGCCGCCTCAATTATTTTTTTAGCCGACTCCTCGATACGTTCTTTGTTCAGTTCTTTTAAAATAGAAGGTTGTGTTAGCTTTTTAAATTGCTGGATGCCTTTTTGAGCTACCACCATCATAGAGGTTTCTGTTTCGAGGCAACCATGTTTCCCGCAACTGCATATCTTATTATTATCGAAAAGCGGGATATGGCTAAACTCACCGGCAAACCCTTCTTTACCCCTGAACAATTTCCCGTCAGCAATAATGCCCAGGCCAATACCCCAACCGATATTGATCACCATTACATGTTGCTTGTTTTTTGCGGCGCCCCACTTCAGCTCAGCTAATCCTACCAGGCTGGAGTCATTATCGATCAGGGTAGGAATCTGCAGCGCTTCCTGTATTGTATGCACGATGGAATCATTATAAGTGGGCAGGAAAGTATGGTTCACACCTTTCGCGGCATCTACAAAGCCGGGCATGCCGATACCAATACCCGCAATTTTTGAAACGGGGATATTGGAATTACTGATAAAGGTTTTCAGGTGTTCAATCAGCTCGCTCAGGCTATTGGGGTTATTGGCTAATACCAGGTCAAACTTCTCTACCTCTCCAACAATACTGTTATCGTTGGAGATAAGGGCCACACGTGTCACCAGCTGGTCCATCGCCACGGCTACCACGTAAAAAACGCCCGATTTAATGCTGTAGGTTTGCGGACGTCTTCCGCCGGTGGACGCAGCATATCCTTTTTCGATCACCATTTTCATGCTGATCAGTTCGCTCAGGTATTGTGTGGTAAGAGGGATACTTTTGCCGATCAGGTTGCTCAGATCAGCGCACGACAACTGTTTGTTAAAAAACAGGTGTTTTAAGATTTCTTTATAGAATTTCTGCTTTTTTGAAATGATATTGGCAATCATGTTAACTATTTTCGTGTAGGCAGTTTATTCAATACTACATAAATATAGAAACTTTTTTAATTTTTAAAAAAACTTTTTAAAAATTTTACTAAACATTTTATTAACACGAAGTGATTGGAGAGGTTAGGAGCTCAATATTTAAGATTCAATATTGAGTGTTCAATATTCAAATAGTTGAGATGGCAGTGGGCTGAGCTCCGTGCATCGTACACCTTACATCGTATCGTACACCTTACAGCATACACCGTACATCATATAACCCCTATGTCGTACATCGCACACCTTGCATCGTACATTATATATGGTACATAGTGTATCCGGCATCAAGCATCCAGCATCCGATATCTAACTTCCGGCTTCAATGAATTCTATCGCCCCGAAGCTCCAGGTCCTGCATAATTGCACTTTCATGGTTCAGCCATTCGGTCCAGCGACTACGAACCTTTTCTTTGGGCAGGTAGGTTTCAGCCAGTTCGATAAATAAAGTGTAATGGCCGGCTTCGCTCTCCATAAAGCGCCGGTAAAATTTAGCCATATAGGCATCGTTAAGCCCTTCGCTCAGGCGTTTGAACCTTTCGCAACTCCGTGCTTCAATCATGGCCATCATTAGCAGATGATCTAAAAAGCGGTCTTCGGGAGACCCGCCTTTTTGCTGGAATTCAATCAGTTTATTCACATAGAGATCTTTTCGCTGCTTGCCAAGTTTGAGTCCCCTTTTATGTAATTCCTGTAGCACCAAACGAAAATGTCCCCATTCTTCGGTTACAATAGGGGCCAGGGCTTTGACCAGTTGCTCTCTGTCGCTGTATCTTTGTATTAAAGTAATGCAGGTAGTAGCAGCTTTTTGCTCACAATAGGCATGGTCGGTTAGTATGGCTTCCAATGATATTTCAGCCAGATTTACCCAGCGAGGGTCGGTAGGTAACTGAAGACCTAATATATTTTTGGTATCCTGGGATAAGTGCCTGCACGAGCCCTTCCGGGTCCGGCTTGTGGCGTTGCACGTCCTCCCCGCCGATCAACACGTCGACCATCGATTGCAAGCCGTTGCGTTCGAGAATCGCG